>JANYAJ010000222.1 GCA_025361385.1 Nitrospira sp. | reverse complement strand
ACACGCAGCGCGCGTTGAACGCCATCGCCCATCGGCTCAACACGCGCCCAAGGAAATGTCTCAACTTTGCGACGCCACTGGAAGTCTATGCGCACCTGCGCCATCATTCACCCGTTGCACTTGGAACTTGAAACCGCCCTGTGATATCAGGATCCAGTCCAGTAAATGTTCGATGTCCACAAAAATGAATTTGAGTATAGCCCATTGCGGTGAGCTTGCTCAGTGTGCGCGCGGCTTCTTTAGGTTTGGTGGCCCGAACGAGTTTCTCAATCATGGTGTGAGGTGTGTCGTCAGGGAATTTGGATACGTGATCTCGCTCTTGTGTCGTCAGATAGCACAGGCAGTTGATGATGAGGTGAAGGCTTTGTTTGAAAATGGGAAACGTCGCCACGTTCCATTCGACACGTTCCTGCTCTGTCTGTGCTTGGCGATCAATAATTTCTATTGCTCGGCCTTCAATGTCATAGGTGCCACTATTGTCAGGCACAGGGTGAGGGGTAAAGGGTTGTTCTTTGGCTAAGAATTGATCTATGGCTTCTTTGACTGTAAAGGGGCCTTCGGGCAATTCGATGGCAAAACGAAATGAGAGAGGAGGCTGATTACAGAACTCGACGATCGACTGTGTAGGGTGTTGTGCTTTAGCGGTAAGAACGATTTCTAACAGGTGTCGTTTGGGGTAGTGTTTAATAAAAACATACGCGCCTTCGATTTAAGCCTGACTTCCTGGAAGCGTGAGATCTTCTTGGGGGCCTATCGATAGATATATTGAGGCGTAGGGAAATTGTATTTTGTCGATTCGGACATCGTTGCTGTCAGTGAATTTCAACAACCGGATCAGGGTTGGGTGGAAGTCGAAGACTTGTCGGCCTCCTTGGACAAACCTCGCATAATGAATAAATAGGTCGACCGGAGCCGCAAGCATACGGCTCGACGGCATCGGCCGTTGCTCTCGAGGAAGCGCAATCAGTGCGTTGTTGTAGCGTTGGACTATGAATTGGAGCAGGGCATTGTAGCCTTCAAGGGTGGTGTGGGCTGCATCGCCGGTATGATGGCGATAGAGCGAAAGCAGGTTTCTGGTCCAAGGTTGTTCAGCGGTAAATCGGAACGGGTGATAGTGCGTGAGTCCCATATGCTTTCCCCTTAGGATGGAAATGAAGAGCTGGCGTCATTATTGTCTAGGGCTGGGCTTCTGTTCAAGCCTCTGTGGAACGAAGGAACGAAGAGCCCTGACTATAGTTTGTACCGTAAGCTTGGAACGTCCCTCGGTCAGTGCGATCGAAGCTGTGACGCCGTGGATTCGTTATGGAATTCAATAATTGACTGTGGTGTGACTGAAAGGAATTCTGCGGCCTGTCCACGTGGTGGCAGATGGGAGGAGTCGTTCAGCTGTGATTGGAGTTGCAGTCAATGGTCGTATTTCCAAACTGGACGTAACATTGCGTCATCGGATGACGCAGCTTAGGATCCTGGCAATGAGGGTGGCGAGAAGGGTAGTTTGGGGATGTCTTTGATGCCCGCTTGCGACAGGAGAATCGCGACGGCTATTTTAAGTTGAGCGACTTCGATGTTGAGGGTTTCGATTTTGGCTTGATGGAGCTCGACATTTTTACTGAGCGATTCGACCTTGTCTTGGAGCCGAAGGACATCGCGAAAGGCGTCCCAGGCTTTTTCCGCCCATCCCATTAAGCATATCCATTCTGACGCATCCAGGCGTCGAGCTGGGCCATGCGTAGATTAGAGTCGTCGCAGGCCTTGAGCGTCTGATCGATGCGTTGTTCGGCCTTTCGTGTGCCTTTCTTGACGTTCTTGAGGAGGGCGTCGAACGCCGCTTCTTCTTCGGCCCTGTTGGGGTTGAATCCAGTCATCGCCTGTCGAGCAAAGTCGCCAATGGAGCGGAACCCCAAGCGCTTGGCCTTTTTCTCAAACCGGCTTTTATCGACTTTCGTGACGAGCACGGGAATACGTTCTGTGGCCGTGGGCATCGGGACCTCCAACGTGAAAGATGTGCCTGTCCAGCACATGATCAGTGTATGACGAGTGTCGCGGCCTGTCAAGTGAACGGAGGAGGGGGCTATGACGAATGATGCAGCCGCGGATGATGATCGCGCCACCAGACGACGAGGAAGAGTCCCCAGCCGATGAGATTCAAAGTGAGCAACACAATAGTATCGAGATCACAGTGCAGATCCATGTCGACCCTCCAGATACCACGCCGCGACGAAAAACCCGAGTCCTGCTGTGACGCCAAAAACAATTTTATACCAGACGCCGTTGAAAGTCACGAGTGGCACAAATACTCCGAAGAGGGTAATCCCTTTGCTCAAATCATAGAGCGTCCGAATCCCGCTATCGGTTTGTTTGGGACTGGGCGGCCACAGATTGGGAGGTGACGGGAGTGCAGGTCGATGTCGAAACGGCGGGGGCATTGTCGGTGGCATAGAGTCTTTCCCGCTATGGATGGTCTGTCACGGGCTGATCGGTGTAATGGAGCCAGTAGACCGACTTGAACGGTCATCGATCGCTTACAAGGCGATTGCTCTGCCAGTTGAGCTATGCTGGCCACGTGGATGGGCGTGGGACGAGAATCGGTGTGTTGTTGGGGCTGCAGATTCTGCCTCTCGCATGGCCTGCTCATAGGCTTCGATCGTCTCGGCGGTATAGCAGTCGCCTTGTCGATGGTCTCCGCAGACGAGGCAGTGATTCGGAATGATACAGCCGGGCTCTTGCTCCCAGTTCAGATCGGTCGGATCGGCTGGGTGTTCATGATCGAGGTTGTCATCATGGAAGTGTTCCTCGTCATGCTGAGCGACGTCGAGGTCTCGTGCGGCCAGCCATCGGTCTCCATCGGCAATCGCCGTCTGCACAAGTGTGTAGACGGCGGTATCGAAGGGCTGATCGATGGTGTGCGGCGCCGGGGTCCATTGTTGGCATCTGACTTTCAGATAGGGCATGATCTGGGGAACGTGCGAGGCCGGGATGACATCCGCGCTGCCGTTGCACACCATGTGAAGATCGAGGCACACTTGCAGGAGGGGCACAGCCCCTTTCTCAAGCTGCGAGAGGTCAAGAGGATACGTCATGGCAAACTCCTGTGGAGGAGAGGTGCGAGGCTGGCGAGCTAGTGGCTGGATGTCTGATGTTTCGAACGAGCCGAGCCGATGAGAACCGAGGATATGGTTACCATCGATGCAGAAAGAGGGGTGGGATGTGCGGTGTCTCGCGTCCATCTTGAAACCGATCAGGCCAATGCTTTACCGCATATTCAATAATCAAATGGCTATGGCAGAAGGAAGAGGATTTGCAAAAACACAGCAACGTGTGTTCAGGCTGTGCGGCTAATGCGTTCCAGACGTGAATGGGCACAGCGTCTAAAATGTGATTGTACTGCTCCGTGTATTGCGTTTCGTTTATGATCCCGTTCTTAATTCCCATCACCATGTCCCAGCGCGGGGCAAACGCCCGCCAGATCCCTTGAGCGGATTTGACCGAGGTATCGATTCCGAGCACGCCTCGTCCAATCTGCGCACGCGTGAGCTTTGTCATGTCTGCCCTCCCTGTTAGAGAATACGAGAGAGCGAATCGCGTGCGCCGAACGGAGTGAGGCGCCAGGGAGTAGTGGACGAGGGAGCGGATCGAATCACGAGGGGCTATTAGAGGGTTCGAATCCCACGATCGGCTTGTTTCGTATTGGGTGTCCAGAAGGCGCGTGCTGGAATGTTGGAGCCAGTCCGGAGGCGTGAGCCGTTCCGTGGAGGGGCGATCAGCATTCGAGCTCTTCCCTGACCGTTCCTCCACCGACTGCGGACTAGCATGGGCGATGGTGATGTTAGGCGTGGCGACTCGTGGGCTGCGGTGGATCGTCTGGCGTCTGGATTGTGGTGTCCTGTGACGACACAATCGGACGAGCCAGAATCAAACTGTGGTCGATCGCACAGGGGTGCTGTCCCCCCTCAATGGCCTGCAAGGTCATGGACCGATTCGGGTATTCCGCATTGAGATATTGCAAGACGGCGGGCATGGGGACGTGCCAGGGGAAGAGTAACAACAGGCGGGCATCAGGTTGGGTGAGTGTCAGGTGCCAGACTTGAAGGGGACGCGGCATGTCGGTCTCACCGGGTGTGAAGGTGCGAACGGGTTCGGCGTTGAGAGGGGGCTGCGTGAGAGAGGTCTTGCGTTCGGGATCTTTGGACAGTTCCGCGCGGATGCCGTCATACACGGTGCGGGTACGGCTGGACCAGGAGTCCTGAAAGGGCTGGCCGGTGAAGGCGGCGTGTGCGGCTTTGCGTTCGTCATGGGTAAGCTGGCGGGTCGTCATGATGGTCCTTTCGTCGGGGTCGTCGTTAGACGGCATGGAGCAGT
>JANYAJ010000381.1 GCA_025361385.1 Nitrospira sp. | reverse complement strand
AGCACGTTCGTATCAAGAACGACGCGCACGACGCTCCTTCCGGGACGCGGAGATCTCGTGGTTGATCTCATCGAGGGTCATGCGGTCAGTTCCGGCGGCCTTTGCCTGGGCCTGGAGATCGCGCAAAGCCTGAAAGCTCTCCATCTGGTTCACCTGGGCCAGGGTTTCCTCGAAGTTGGCCTCATTGATCGGGATGACCAACGCCACCGGCTTACCGTGGTTGGTCACGACCGCTTTTTCCTTCTGGACCCGGCTCCAAACCTTCGGGCTCCGTAAGTCCGTGTGCGCGACAAACTGCATGGCTGGTCCTCCTGGCTAAAGCCTACGGATGCCGCTGGCAGCTACAAGGCACCTATTTGCCATATTTTTGCCATATCAGTGACACCGAATCCACTGCCGCCCCTCGTCTATCCCGACGTGGCTCAACAAGCGTCAGCATCGTCGGATGCGAACGATTCCGGTCGCTCCGCTCTATGATCGGATGCAGTCGTACTGCGCCTGCACCTGGACCAACATCGGCTCGGTCTGGGCCATCGACTACACTGAGCCGCCGGTCGCCATCGATGGAGAGTTCCGCTACCTGCTCTGCGTCCGCGACTTGGCCTCAGGCTGTATGCTCCTGGCTCTGCCGTGCCGCTTCGCCGACGCACAGACCACCGTCTCCGCCCTGCTCCTCCTCTTTGCCGGCCACGGCGTGCCGCTGGTGCTCAAGAGCGACAACGGCTCCCACTTCGTGGCGGACTCGGTCCGTGAACTGCTCCTTCACCGCGGCGTCACCCTGCTGCATTCACCGCCGTATACGCCCCAGTACAACGGCGCCTGTGAAGCTGGACTCGGCGCTCTCAAGACCCGCACCCATCACCTCGCTGCGCGCGAGGGCGATCCCGCCACCTGGACCTGCAACCAGGTCGAGGCTGCGCGGCTCCAGGCCAACCGCATCGATGTCGCACGGCGTGGCTCCACGCCAGAACAGCTCTTCGCCAGCCGGTCACCTATCGACGACCAGCAACGGCAACAATTCCTGGGCGCCGTCGCTGCGCGCTCCCAGCAACGCTGGGACGACGCTGTCGGTACCAATCTCATGCCTCGACCTTCGTTTGACGTCATCCGACGTCAGGCAACCACCGATGCCCTTCTCGGCATCGGACTACTGCAACTCAGGAGACGGCCGGTTCGTCAACCACTTCCGAGCTATTTTTAGGACAGAATTACATGGTGAGCACACCTATCAAAATTTCACCCCCGCGCCCGCCAGCCCAAGGTGATATTGGAGCATAGCCGTGAGAATTATTCTCAGAATCATCGCAGTTGATGCCATGGCAAGCATGTCGGCTTTATTTATTTTCAGCCACTGCTGTCCGCCTAGAAGTCTAGAAATGACAACTGCTTACCGATCTGCGTGTCGTGAGGCGTTGAATTTTCGCGCAGAAACAGCGAATTCACCGGCGTTTTCTCGAAACAGGTTAGGCTCAAAACCTGTGAGATCTGCCAGAGGCTGAGATGCTCCAGGTCCATCTTCTTGCGCAGTATCGCGATCAGGACGTAGACGCTCATGGCGATCCAGACCTGGGTCTTCACCGCGTTCTCGGACGTGCCGAAGAACGCTTTGATGTGCAGGTGCTGCTTCACCCATGTGAAGAACAACTCGACCTGCCATCGTGCTTTGTAGAGGGCGGCGATGACGTGCGCTGGTAGCACGAAGTCGTTGGTGATGAAGATCAGCGTCTTCTTGGTTTCCACGTCGCGAAAGCGGATGCGTCGCAGGCGCTCAGGATAGGCAGCGGTCGTTGTCACGCCGTTAGCTTTGACGATCCAGTCCGATCGCACGCCGGTAGTCTTGTCGGCGAGAAGGGACTGGATGCGACGAAGCAGCAACGTCGTCTTAGGACGCGTGACGAAGAACGAGCCGGCAAGATGAAGACGGTGAAACCGTTCCAGATCCTGATAGCCCCGATCCATGATGTAGTAGGCACCGGGCTCCGGGACGAGAACATCCAGTGCGTTGACATCGTGGACTTTACCGTCGGTTATGTGAATGAACGTCGGAATGGAGCCGCGCAAGTCGATCAGCGTATGCAGCTTCACAGCGGCTTTGGATCGACGAAATTTCGCCCACGGGAACAGTTCCAGACATAGATCAATCGTCGTCGAGTCCAGCGCGTAAATCGTCTGCGTCAGATCAGCAACCGCCGCATCCTTGGCGTAGAGTGCTCTCGCTTCGGAGATCAGCGCCTGAGCGAAATCGGCGAAGATGCGCCAGTCACGTCGCTCATTGGCTTCAGCCAACGTGGTTCGACAAACGTTCCCGCGAATTCCGAGATGGTAGAGCTTGGTGGGAACCGCTCGCAGACAGGACTCGATATCGCGAAGACTCTCTCGCCCGGTCAGTTGGGCAAAGGCCATGCACAAGAATTGGTCGAGACATGAGAACGTCCGACAGGACCGACGATCGGGATAGCGCGTAACGCAACGGCGAAAAATCGTCAGCGGCAATAGGTCCATGACCTGCGAAAACACCAACCGCCCGATATGCATGCCGCCCC
>JANYAJ010000206.1 GCA_025361385.1 Nitrospira sp. | reverse complement strand
GATATCCACCGAAAGCGTGGGCTGTTCGGTCATGGGGACGTTGTTTTTGACGCCCAGGAAGATCAGCCTGGCTTCTTCGGTGCCGCTGATGACGCGAACGGTCAGCCCCGTCTGTTCGGCGACGAGATCGATAAAGTCTCCTCCGTTTTTGGCCTCACGCACGGCGCTGGTGGCCACGGCAATCATGCGATCGTAGCCTTTATTTTTTGCGAGGGTGACGAGATGGCGAATGACGTCGAGTCCACGGGTGACGGCCACGTCGGACAGGCGATGGGTCGAGAAGGCGCCATCGCCGAGTCTGGTCATGTCTTTGAAGCGATCGAGGATCTTGTAGCTGGCGTCCGGCTGGATCTCTGCCAGCACCATATGGATGGAGTTCGTTCCGATGTCGATGACGGCAATCTTAGCCATGATAAATAGTATCAGTAAAACAAGTATTTATACTGCTAACATTAATTTATACATGAAGAAATTATCTGATATTCATACGGTCACTACTGGCCTGTATTCATTGCACCGGTTAGACGAAAATCTCTTCGCCAATGAGTGGGGTGGGATCTGCAATGGCGTCAGAAACCATAATGAAATGGTTGCGGCCTGTCAAGGTTGTGTGGGTTAATTGTTGGTTACATCCTGGTCAGCTGCTCTCTCTCGAGCTGTCATGGTACTCTCGCCTGGCAGGATGCTGAAACAGTTCGCCAGCATAAGAAGACCATTGTATTGCCTGTCGAGTTGGCCTTGTTCAACCCAACAGACTAGATGAACTAGAAAGACCAGATGAACCAGAGAAACCGGATGTCCGTGGTTGTGACGGGTGCTTCGACCGGCATCGGTGCGGCTTGTGCCCTCGATTGCGCCAGTCGTGGGATGACAGTGTTTGCCGGCGTGCGCGATCCTCGGGCAGGGGAGGCGTTGGTTGCGAAGGGTGGCCCGTCACTCATCCCTCTCCTGCTTGATGTCACCGACGAATCAGTGATTGCGCAATCTGCCGGCATGGTGCAGCGGGTTGTTGGTGAGGCTGGCCTTGGTGGACTCGTCAATAATGCCGGGATCGTTGTCGGGAGTCCGCTCGAAGTGATTCCCCTCTCGCAACTCCGGACTCAGCTTGAGATCAATGTGATCGGACAGATCGCCGTGACACAGGCGTTCCTCCCGTTGCTCCGACTGGGCCACGGCCGAATCGTGAACATGGGGTCGATTGCCGGTCGCGGCACCATTCCATTGTTGGGCCCCTATTCGGCCTCGAAGTATGCGCTGGAGGCACTGACTGACGTGTTACGCATGGAGCTGCAACCCTGGGGAATCCAGGTGTCGATTATCGAACCGGGAGCCATTGCCACACCCATATGGGAGAAATCAGGCAAGGCAGCACAGGAGCTTGAAGCCTTGGCGGGCGATGAGGCGAAGGCTCTCTATGGTGAGGCGGTGAGTCGAGTTCGTGAAGCGGTTGCCCAGTCTGCTGAGCGGGCGATCTCACCGGATGCTGTGGTTCGAGCGGTGCATCATGCGCTGACGGCCGCTCGCCCGAAAACCCGGTATCTCGTGGGAAACGATGCCAAGCTACGAGCCTGGATGGTCAAGTGGTTGCCCGATCGCATGCAGGATATCCTGCTGACCTTGGCACTGAACTATCCGCGCAAAGATTCAGCTCGAAGCTCGAAGAGGGTAGAGACGGGGTGATGTGGAACGAGACGGGGAGACATTGTCAGCCGACCAGGTCTGGGTTGAGCCGATTCATAGGTTTGATCGAGAGCGCTTTGATTTCGTTGTAGATGATCGTGCGGCCTGCCTGGCGAAGGCGTGAGAAGACTCCTTCAACGATTACTTGGTCGCCTTCCCGAACTTCGATCTGTCCGAGGCTGATGACTTTCAGCGTACCGGCTTGATCTTTCAACAGAAATCCATAGGCCGGTTGGCCTTGGCGATTCGTCGCGAGTTGGACGTTGGTGACCTGGCCGGTGACCACGACTTCCTGGCGGTCGTACTGCTCTGGATGGGTAAGCAGCTCAGCGATTTCCAGAAGATTGGAGGCCTGGACCAGCAATGGGAGCGAGATGAGAGAGAATAAAGCGGCTAGCAGAACCAGGGCATATGAGGTTCGGCGGCTTCGATGCGGTGTCTGATGGTTCGACAATGTGTCCATGATGGGATGTATTATACCTCACCGGGGACAAAGCGCAATGGTTACCACTTATCGGAGGCTCTG
>JANYAJ010000188.1 GCA_025361385.1 Nitrospira sp. | reverse complement strand
TGCGTTGATCGTCCGGTGCCTTGGACAGAGTAGAAGTATCGCCAGAGGGAGGTCACGCCGATGCCACACACGAGTTCATCGAACCGTACCCGGAAAATGGTTCCGTCGAAACATCTGAACATTCAGATGCGGAGGAGCATGAATTTCGCGGATCTTCAGCACGAACTCAACCGACTTCGAGCAGTGCTCACACGCGAAACCATGATCTCTCATATGTTCATGACAGAACCGGCACTCTTCCCCGATCCGACCGACCAGGCCGCGGCTGAGCATGAGCTCGATGTCGCCTTGTCCGTGAATATTCTCGCGCTCGAAAAGCTTCGACGGATTGAGCAGGCGCTCACGTCTATGCATGCGCATTCATATGGCATCTGTTCCCGCTGCGCTCAAGAAATCCCTGAGGCGAGGCTTCAGGTGCAGCCGGATTCGCTCTTATGCGTCCCCTGTCTCACCCTCGTCGAACAAGAATCAGCCAATAATTAACCCGATGCCGAATGCCGCCACCCCCACGCCCGCACCTTGGAGTCCAGCTGCTACCTCGCCGTGCACCTGGCTCCCCGCGCTTGTCCCTTCCCGCCAGGAGAAGGGACAAGCCCCGGGCCGCAATGTTTGTAAGGAGACCTCCATGCAGCGAATCGTCCGCCGGCCTCGTCATATTTTGACCTTCGACATCGAGGAACATTTTCACGCCTCACGCTTTGACTCTTCCATGCGCCGGCGCAATTGGTCATCCTTTCACAGTCGGGCTCAAGCGAGCGTTGAGCGAATCCTCGAACTCCTGGCTCTCCATTCAACGAAAGCGACGTTCTTTTCACTCGGGTGGTTGGCTGAACAGCATCCCGCGATTATTCGCGCAGTTTCGGCCGCCGGCCACGAGATTGCCTGTCTCGGGTATGGGCATGAATTGGTCGCCGCACAAACCCCGCAACTATTTCGAGCGGATATTCGTCGAGCCAAACGGATTCTGGAAGATATCACGGGATCCGAGATCGTCGGATACCGTGCACCGAGCCTGAGTATCACCGCACACACACCCTGGGCTCTGCAGATCGTGGCCGAAGAAGGATTTCAGTACGATAGCAGCGTGCTTCCCATCCGCCATGGCCTGGCAGGGATACCTGGCACAAGCCCATGGATCCATCGGCTAGCGTTGGAAGGCATCTATCTCTGGGAAATCCCACCCTCCACCATGAATCTTGGAGGATTCCGCAAAGCCATAGGCGGTGGCGGATATCTCAGAGCGTTCAGGTATCCGGTATTGAAATCTCTTCTCTCTCGAATCGAAGCGCTCGACGAACCGATCGTCGTCTACCTGCGATCCTGGGAGATCGACGCCGCGCAACCGCGCATGCGGGACACCGTCCTCTCAGAATTCCGTCACTACTTCAATCTGGATAAGACAGCCGGCCGGCTTGATCAGCTGCTCACAGATTTTCAGTTTGGGCCGGTCAGCGAGGTCGTGCTCGCGATTCACGATCAGGTCCTGAGCGCTTCCGCACGCACAGCACTCAATTCAGACCCACGTGATGCCCAACAGGAGTCACCCCAACTTACGACCGTCTAACCTAGGAGGGATCTATGCCCTGTGCCCGTTGTGCCGGATTGAGAGTGCCTGAGATCATCTGCGAGGGGGGAACCAGGATTCCGGCTTTTCGTTGCCTCCACTGCGGAGTCGTCATCGACCGCGTGATCGCCCTGAACCGCCAACGCCGCCGTCCTCCCCACCCGGGCCGAGCCCGCACGCCGATCTACGGAAGCGACCGGTGGAAGAAGAATACGCCGGCCCTCGCCTAGCTGCTCACGTTTATAGGAACGCGGCAAGTACACGGACCAGCACAGCCATGGGGCGCAACGCCTAGGCCAGAGATGACAGGAGCGGATGGTCCAGAGCATAGCCCGTTGCGATCTTCGCCTTCGCGCCACCCAATCCTCGCACCTGTAACCACAACGTGCCTTCGTTCGACTCCTCAATCAATGCGAACGTCAGTTGGGGCGCATGCAACCCTTCGAATAGCAGGTACTCCGCGATTCGCCTGTTGAGCAGTCCTGAGCGGCGGAACTTGAACGCATAGCCGTCCTCAAGCTCTTGAATCTCCGCCACATACTTAAACAGTCCCGTTACCAAGATTTCACGACGGAGCGCGAGTTCGGGGTCGGAAAGAGGTATTACCAGAGGTCGATCAGGACAGAAGTGCGAGTTCACCATTCGTTTTCTGAGCTTTCCCATCATCGCCGCCTTTCCACATTTCATTACCGCATTGGACCCAACCAGCTGCAGCGAGCGTGCGGTTGAGAATGTTGTCACTCGTGATTGACTGAGCCTACTCTGCCCGAACGACTGTGCCATTCCGCCCTCCTCCTATTGAATGTATGAAAGGCTACGGACGGTCGCAGACTGAGAGACATACAGGATCACATGCGGTCCTGATGCCTGATCGAGCCGGGAACCGCACAGCATCAAGAAGCTGCAGTCTCCTTCTTGCCGCCAAGCTCTCGGCACTCCCATAGGAAGCAGTGTCACAGCAAGCCGTTACGCCTCGATCTGTCCGACCTCAAGAACGCGTAACAGCGATGTTAAGAAATCACCTGCGGATGTGAGGTGCAATCGTGTGGATCGACGGAGGGAGCATAAGACTAGGACCGAGGAGCGCGCGGAACACACCAGAGCAGACCTGTTTTCAGCCACCTTGTTGACATGGGCAGCCATTCGATCAATACAAGAAGGATCACGAGGACATCCCATCGGAATGCGGTGAGCTTCGTCAACACAAGAACCCCCAAGTCCGCACGTTCAGCACTGCATAATCTCCATAGCCAGGCGCTCTAGAATACGGACAGTATCCATGCCACCGATTCGTTACGACATTGTTTCAATGACATGAAGATCGTGCAACAGCGTGGTTTCATCGGAGCCGAGGTTGCAGCAGGCCATCGTGCGGAGGATAATGAGAGCGATGTCCATCGGGACGAAGGAGTACTACTGAATACGCCCAAGGGGCGATTTGTCTCACCTTGGCAGGAGAGTAGAGTGAGCGCAACATAAGACGGAGAGCCATTCATGAACCACATCTTGCTACCGGGCACAGGTTATTCGTTTCTGCGTTCTGTCTCAATCATACTGGCCATGCTCGGTCTTCTCGCGGGATGCGTCTCGCCACCTGGCCATCCGGATTGGATTCGCGTCGGTACAACAACTAAGCATGATGTGATCGAACGATACGGACCACCCGATATGGTCATCGCATCTCCTGACGGGGAGACCGCTGTCTACCGTCCGATCGCGTCGGCCCCTGGCTTCGAAATTCCCACCGCTCAGGTCGGCCCCTCAGGAAGAGCCGTGACCAGCATGCAACGGATCGATCCTGGCCTAGGCGTCAATGATCTGAATAGGGAGAGGACAGAACGGTTACGGGGAGAAATTCGTATCCTGTACGACAGCCATGGCATCGTACAGGAGCTGACTTCCCCCTGATCGACCGATCAGATTCCGGACTGTTGTTGGGCCCCCAATCCTGCGAAAGACATGAAGAGGATTGCAATGAACGCTGCACCGCTTCCGTCACTCACGATCAACACCGGCACCTGTTATGCGGTGTTTGCCTACGATATCGGGTGGTCGATCAATTTGCCCCCCTAGTCAAAGGCGACTAGGAGGGCTTTTCTATTTAGACTTGTCTAAGTGTGATACTATTAGCTAGTGGGATATC
>JANYAJ010000170.1 GCA_025361385.1 Nitrospira sp. | reverse complement strand
TCCCGTTGGGGACACCACATTTCTCTCCTCCTCTCTCGCTCGCCGGCTTGTTGTTTTAACCCTCTCGTTCCGTTGAGTTTGCCTCCTAAGCTGGATAGACTGACTGGCAGTGGCTAGGCGACTGCTTCTAGCATGCTGCCGTGACGGAGGTGGTGATGAATGGACAACAGATGATGGCATGGACAGGGCTGAGCCTTCTGGCAGGGGTCCTTTGTCTTGGGGCGGCAGAGCCACTTTCTTCGAAGGGCGGGCAGGCTCTTTTGTCCGAGGCCGGTCGAGGACGGGATGGCGCTCCGATGATTCTTATCCCTGCCGGTCCCTTCACCATGGGGAGTACGGATGGTCTCCCAAACGAGCGGCCGGAACATCGCGTCGTGCTGGATGCCTTCCTCATCGATCAGTATGAAGTCACTCTCAGCTTCTATCGAACGTTTTTGGAATCAGGAAAGCACGAGTCTCCTCCAACCTGGGACGATGAGGCGGCGACGACGGTGGGAGATCGGCCTGCGACGGGGATGAAGTGGGAGTCGGCAGCCGCCTATTGCCAATGGGCAGGGAAACGGCTTCCAACGGAGGCTGAGTGGGAGAAGGCGGCGCGGGGGACCGATGGGCGCCGGTACCCCTGGGGAGATATGCAGCCCTTCGTCGATATTGCGAACTATAACCGGGGCATGTGGGTGAGTGAAGCCATCACGTTGGTGGCGGTCACCAGCGGTCTTGAGGGCATGAGTGTGCGGCATGGGTTGAAAGAGGGCGGAAAAAGTCCCTTTGGTCTTTTCCACATGGCGGGGAACGCAGCAGAATGGGTGGCTGACTGGTATGGACGCGACTATTATCAGCGAACCCCTGAGAAGAATCCGCCAGGCCCGGCCACTGGTGAAAAACGAGTGCTCCGGGGTGGGTCGTGGGCGGACTTACCGGCTGCCTTGCGCGTGACTGCACGGTTTTCGGCTGAGGCAGACTATGAGGATCGAACGATCGGATTTCGCTGTGCGATGAATGTGGCGAAGTGAATGCGGTCAGCCTGTGCTCTCGAGCGATCCCATGCCTGAACGATTGATCACGCCACTTATCATCCTTGCGCTGGTGTTGGGGACCCTGTGGGCGCTCCACTCTATCAATTCCTCTTCGGTGACGCCGGTGCCTGCACCTTCGATGGGAGCACTTGTGCCGGACATGGTTCCGCTCGTCACGGGAGACGAACCGATCACAGAAATTTTCACGAAAGCCGGTTGTGCGGTGTGCCACACCGTGCCTGGTATTTCGGGGGCCGATGGACGCGTGGGTCCGCCTCTCCTGTTAGGAGCCACGGGGCCTCTTCGATTGGCCGATCCATCGTACCGGGGCCATGCGCAGTCGGTGCATCAATATGTGATCGAATCGGTTATCGAGCCGGGGGTGTTTGTTGTGGCGGGCTATCCAGATCACACGATGCCGACATGGTATGGCGCGAAACTGAGCGCGCTCGCATTGGAGAAAATTGCCTCGTATCTTGAGTTGCAAGGGGTGACGGTCGTGCAGTAGAGACGATGGTGCTGGCTTGGTGCCGGGGTGATGTGGCTATCGTTTACGCAGGGGAGTCACGTTTCCCGAGGCTCCTCCTTGGATTTTAAAGGCATTGCTCGTGGGGTCGCCTGATTTTTTGTCGAGGAGTGCGTTGACGGCATCATCCCCTCTCAGACCTTCGATCTTGATCTTGAGCCGAAGATTATTGGCGCTGTCAGCATTGATCAAGGCCTGCTCTAGCGAAATCCGCTCTTCTTTGTATAATTGAAACAGGACGTGATCAAACGTCTGGCACCCTTCTTCCACTCCCTGCTCCATCGCTTCCTTGAGCGAATCGACTTCGGCTTTCTTGATCAGATCCTTAATGCGAGGCGTGTCGAGCATGATTTCCAGAGCCGGAGCCCGTTTCCCGTCGATGGATGGCACCAACCGCTGAGAGATGATGGCCCGGAGGTTCAGCGAGAGCTGGAGATAGATCTGCGCATGCCGCTCTACCGGGAAAAAGTTCATGATGCGCTCGATGGCCTGGTTCGCATTGTTCGAGTGGAGTGTGCCAATGCAGAGATGTCCGGTTTCTGCGAAGGTAATCGCGGCTTCCATCGTTTCCGTGTCCCTGATTTCGCCGATTAGAATCACATCCGGCGCCTGTCGCAGCGTATTCTTGAGCGCATTTTGAAAGGAGAGTGTGTCGAACCCCACTTCGCGTTGTGTAATGAGCGAACGCTTGTGATTGTGGACGAATTCAATCGGGTCCTCCACCGTCACGATATGGCCGGGATGGACGGTATTGCGATGATCGATCATGGCGGCGAGGGTGGTGGAGGACCCGATTGAATTCGTCCACAATCACAAGCGTTCGCTCATTACACAACGCGAAGTGGGGTTCGACACA
>JANYAJ010000136.1 GCA_025361385.1 Nitrospira sp. | reverse complement strand
CTGATGCTGGCCACCATTCCCGAACACACGATCAAATTTTGCCGATGGTCCTCGCAGTGGCGATGCGGCCTCGCCAGCGTGACCCCGTCACCAGGAGAGCAGGTCTGGGGAGCGGTCTTCGAAGTGACCGACGAAGATCTCAAGCTGATGGATCTCTTCGAAGAAGATGTGCCCCCAAGCGCGTTTCGCCAGGTTCAAGTGACCGTGCTGACCGAAGCCGGGGAGAAAATGCTCGTCACCACCTATGCCGCCACCCCGATCGGCAAGTTCAAACCTAAGGCGCATTATCTCGACTGGGTGATGAAGGGCCTCAAACATTGGAAGCTGCCAGAAGAAGCCATCGATATGTGGAAGTCGTTCGCACCAACAACAACGTAAACGATCAGTAGCCCCTACAGTCCAAAGGAGAATCCATGCCCAAGCCGAAATATCACATCGTCGTCTGCACCAATTCACGCCCCCCGGGCCACCCGAAGCCATCCTGTGGCAGCGCAGGATCAGCTTCCCTCCTTATGGCCTTTAATATGGGGCTCATGCAGAAGGGTGTGACACCGGGCGACGTCATCGTCAGCGGCTCATCCTGCCTCGGCCCCTGCGAGCAGGGACCCACCGTCGTCGTCTATCCAGACGCCACCTGGTACTCCAAAGTGACGGAAGCGGACGTGGCCACCATTATCGATGAACATATCAAAGGCGGAAAGCCGGCCGCCACGCTGAACCCTGATTCAGTCTGGAAATAGGAATAGCATTCAGCCGTCAGCTTTCAGTTGTCAGCATGGCGCGAAAAGCTGACTGCTGATAGCTTTTTCATCTGAATCATGAGTACTGCGGCCACACACCAAGAGCACAAATCCCATGCACCCAAGTCCATTGGGTGCATGGTGATTACCTGCAGCGACACGCGGACTCCCGACACCGACACTAGCGGGCAAGCCATCCACAAACTGCTTAGACAGTTCGGGCATGAGGTTGTCTCATATCATTTAGTCAAAGATGAACCGGCCCAGATCAAAAGCCGGATTGAGGAAGGCCTGACGAACGACGCAGTCCAAGCCATCATCATCAATGGCGGCACCGGCATTTCGAAAAGAGATTCAACCTTTGAAGCGGTCGACGCGATGTTGGAGAAACGGCTGGTGGGATTCGGTGAAATCTTCCGCTACCTGACCTACATGGACATCGGCTCACCGGCCATCATGAGCCGCGCCACCGCCGGCATCATCAAAGGCCGTATCTTGTTCTCCACCCCCGGATCCGAAAACGCCGTTCGCCTGGCGATGGAAAAACTCATCCTCCCCGAACTCGTCCACCTCGTCAAAGAACTCTCGAAATAGGTCAGGGGTAAGCGGCTAGGGGTACGGGGATAGGCTCGGACTCTTCCAACACACTCTCTACTTCTTCGCCTTTAACTTTTCCTCACCACAGGATGTTCAAAACGGCCTTCCAGCAAGGCAGCAGGCTCGTCAAAGCCGGAGGCATACCCTCTCGGGTACGTTGAGGATTTTGATGAGCCGAGAACGAAGCTGGAGGCCGTTTTCAACATCCGTCAATCTTGCGATATCTTCGGTTCAGAATATGATGCCTCCGGCTTAATGCTCGATTGGGCATACCGTTTATAAAACCGCATTACGTCACGCACCGACACCACGCCCACAATCTCTCCGGCTTTGGTCACCGCAAGGTGGCGCACGCCCAAGTCACCCATCATGTCTTCCGCATCATGGACCGACTGCGCCCCCTCAATCGTGCAAATGGGGCTCGTCATGATCTTCTCGACTGTCATCTTGCCAAGAGGCTTACTGGTTGCCACAGCCCTGCGGACAATATCCGTATCGGTGACGATCCCGACCAACTTTTTCCCCTTCTTCACAAGCAGAGATCCCACTCGCGCAGCCTTCATTTTTTTGGCCGCGCTCACAATCGATACGCTAGGCCCTATGGTCTTGGGCTGTTTGCTCATGATCTTGGATACGGTAGACATAGTTTCCCTCCCTCTCGTGGATGGTATTGAATGAAAAGAGCGCCGGCCGCGTTCAATCAGTTTTGATTCAGAGTATCACAGTTAGACGGGGGCACTCAAAGCAGTTGAGCCGAGGCGGTGGAGGAACGTGCAACTGGGAACAAGCTTCGCTTCTATGGTTCAGAAGCAACGTCTGCTCAAAACGACCTCTCAGCAAGGCCGCAGACGATGACAGCACCGGAGGCGTACCCTCAGGGGTACGTTGAGGATGCTGTCGAGGCGAGAACGAAGCTGAAGGTCGTTTTCAGCAGACGAGTACAATCTTCCCGAAGAATTTGCGACTGAGCATCTGCTCCTGAGCCGCCCTGGCCTCTTGGAGAGGATAGGTGCGATCGATCACGGGGATCAAACGCTTTTGCCCCATCAGCTCCGCCGCCTTCACCAGTTCAGCCCGCGTGCCCATGTAGGAGCCCTTGATGGTGTACTGTCGAGAATAGATGTACCGGAGGTCCAACTTGACCTCCGCTCCGGTCGTCGCGCCGCAGGTAATCAAACGACCGCCCTTCGCAAGAGACTGCAGACACGTGTCCCATACCTCCGGGCCGATATGCTCAAAAACCACATCGACGCCATGGCCTTCGGTCAGCAGCTTCACACGTTCTGAGACATTCTCCTTCGCATGGTTGATGACGGCATCGGCCCCCAGTATCACAGCCTTGGGAATCTTGTCATCCGATCCGACCGTCGTGATCACGCGCGCCCCCGCGAGCTTCGCCAGTTGGATAGCCATGGTCCCCACCCCACTCCCTCCACCCATGATCAACACCGTCTCGCCATGCTGAAGTCCTGCCTGCGCAAACAGCATGTGCGACGCGGTCACCGAGACGAGCGGAAAGGCCGCCGCCTGCTCGAAGGAGAGGTTCTCCGGGATCGGCAGCACGTTGCGGAATGGCACCTTCACATACTCGGCATAGCCCCCATGCATCATCGCCCCCAGCAGGCTGTAGGAGCGGCAGAAGTTATCCCGTCCTGCCAGACACTGTTCACATTTCCAGCAACTGATCCCCGGCGACAAGAATACGCGCTGCCCGACTGTCACATGATCGGCTTGCGCCCCCACTTGTTCCACGATCCCGGCCACATCCGACCCCGACACATGCGGCATCGGCATGGGATAGGCCGGATTCCCCTGGCGAATCCAAATATCCAGATGGTTCAAGGCACAGGATTTCACCCGGACCAGCAC
>JANYAJ010000116.1 GCA_025361385.1 Nitrospira sp. | reverse complement strand
TCCTTCTACACGTTTGGCTCGCGGAACGCGCGGTCGCGGACTCCCCTCGTTGGACGTGCGAAGTTGGGATCATCCCACTCACCCCTTATAAGGACGACGATGATCTATGCCCATGTCCTTAACCGTGGACCGGCGGGCGTTCGTAGTCCGCTGGACGGGCTGTGAACCCATCTCAGGAGGGTGTGTTATGCCGATCCGCATAAAATGTCGTGATGACGACCACGAGAACTGCAACTGGCTGAAATGACAGAGTTTGTCGCGTATGTTTCAGGAGAACCGATGGCGTGTTATATGGGCAGAAATTGGCAGCTCCGGCTCTTATGCGGATCCGCCTAAACATTGTTAGCCCCCACATGAAGCGCACTGCCGGCAAGTTGCTCGGTCTCTTGGTCGTCGTCTTCGCCACGTCCGGCACGTCATGTAGTTGCTACGAGGTGCGTTTGAGCGATCAAGAGGCCGCAAAGGTGGGACGTCTAATTGGCACTTCGATACAGGCCAAGAAGGACCTCATTGGAATGCTGGGTGAACACATCGACGACAACCACAAGTTTGTGCATATCCAGAAGCTGCCGGGATACAAGAACAGATTTGTCTTGAACCGGATCCCTATTCCCGCCGGCACAAGGTTTCGGATCGTCGGCCTCACTCGGCCACGCAATGTCCTTTGCTCAGGGATCGATGTCGTACTGCTGCCCACCGCCAGCCTTGACCCTTCTGGCGCCGAAGCCAAGATAGATTTGGTGGAGACTAGCGACGGGCACTACACGGTGGATCCCGAAATGTTTGTCGAAGTGCCCGAGGCGAATAGTGGGGGCTAACAACGCGCTCCAGTCGGACGGGCCTCGTTTCGCTCGGCCCGCCGCTGAGCGCGGGCGTTAGGCAGCAGAATGTATGCCCTCTGGCGGACTGCGATGTACGGAGTTTGACTCACCGGAAATCCCTGTGTTACGGTCTACCTCTGTGTATTCGCACAGTTAGCGAGGGGTTCCCGTTATGGCGGTCGAGAAGGATCTGAAGGCCATTCTTGGCAAATTGAAGTACTCAGACGATGCCAAAGTCCTCGCACAGATCTCGGAAAATACCAAACTGGTTCATGCTCGCATGGCCGGTATCAAGCACAAGCTGGTGGTCATGAGCGGAAAAGGCGGCGTGGGCAAGAGCATGACTACGGTCAACTTGGCGTTGGCCTTTGCTCGGCAGGGCGCGAAGGTCGGACTCTTAGACGTGGATCTGAACGGACCTTGCGTGCCTCGCATGTTGGGCATGCACGGCCAGTCGTTGACTATGAGGCCTGAGGGCGCGATTCCCCCGGTCGGGCCGCTCGGGGTGAAAGTCGCGTCGATGGACTTCTTTTTGGATGATGCATCGCCGGTTCGTTGGAAAGGGCCGATGGATGTCAGCCCGGTCTGGTTGGGGCTGATGGAAATGAATGTCATTCGAGAGTTCTTGGCCGATGTCGTCTGGGGTGAGCTCGATTATCTGCTGGTCGATCTCCCTCCTGGGGCCGCGGCGGACAAGCCGCCGGTCATCGCCGGGTTTATTCCTGACCTGGCAGGAGCGATTGTCGTCACGACGCCATCAGAAGTGGCATCAGATGTGGTGCAGAAGTCGGTCACCTATGCCCGCGATATAGGTATCAAGGTCATGGGCATGGTCGAAAATATGAGCGAGTATCGCTGTCCTTCTTGTGGTGAAGTGAACGAGTTGTTCGAAGGCAACACCGAGGCGATGTGTGAGATGCTGGACCTGCCGTTGCTCGGACGGATTCCATTCGACCGGAAACTCGCGCGCACGTTCGACAAGGGAGAGCCATTGCTCGACGAAACCTATCCGACGATTCAACGGTACCAGGAAATTGCCGGGCGCATCAGGACGCTCATCGATTACAAGAAGGTGCTCGCCGACAAGCTATGATGTCACGTACCTAACAGGATGCTGAAAAAGTCCGCCAGCATCGTTCTCGCATCGCTCAGAGGCTCAACGTACCGAAGCGTACGCCTCGCCTCTTCGCTCGCTGCGGCCTTGCTGGACGGACTTTTTGAGCATCCTCAGGGTATTCTGGCATCGCACCATATGTAAGATTCCAAGGATGTATTGTGTATAAACCGAGTTTTTCCGTAGCCAGCTAAGAGGAGATGCCATGAAATTTGTGTGCCTTAACTGTGAAACCTACATGAACTTTGAGAAGGTGGAGAAGCCTGGGGAGGGCACGCTCGGCGTGTTCTTCGGCTGTCCCTCTTGCAATGCCAAGTTCTCGATGGTGACGAATCCAGGCGAAACCCAGATGGTCAGTTCTCTCGGGGTGAAGCTGGGTGGGCGTACTGTTGAGGCCGAGCCTTTTGAGATGACGCGGGGTACGCCCACCCAGCTTCACCCCGAGAGAACTGACCATCTGGGTTTCGCCTGGATTCGTCACCATCGAGAACTTGGCATTGCAAGAGGGACAGCCGAAGAACACGCCGAGCG
>JANYAJ010000086.1 GCA_025361385.1 Nitrospira sp. | reverse complement strand
CCGCCAGGCTATCCTGCGCATGGATGTACTGGGTCTGCCGGCGTGCGATCCACGCGCAGGCACTTCCAAATAACACGAGAAGGAGCAAGCTTGAGCCATGATTAATCGTACCGATCAGGAGATTCGCGGTCTCAATGTGGTCCGATGCGGTCGGCTGGAACCATTGTTCCAGGACCGTAAGAAGGCACGCGAGACCTGTCGCAGCGAACACCGCGCGTCTCCCACCCCACCAGAGGGCCGAGAGAATTGCGACGGGGTAGAGAAACACACCCACATGGAGTGTCGGCGTGATCACGATATCGAGTGCGGCAATGCCCGCAAGCAATGCGATGGTGAGTATGCTGTACGGCAACAACCACGAAATCTCGGGCGAGCTGAACCAGGACGCCCTATCCCGGGATTGCTCCATGCTCATCGACATCCATTCCTGTGGCAAACTGGTCAGTCTGGTTGATCTGGTGATCTGGTTGATTTAGTTCATCTGGTTAGTTTCCTTCAACCAAAAAACTAGACAACCAGACAAACCAAATAAACAAGACAGACCGTCCGGCACAGATATGACCACGGCGATTATCCCCCTCCCAGATCGGCAAGTAATCCCCACAAACTAGGTATCCCCTCATCTGAGGGGATAGGCATTTATCTTTATCCCGTGATACGTGATAGCCGGACCACTCGGAGAGGGTAGCCGAGCGAGACGGGCGAAGAAGTTCTGAGTTAAGAGTTCTGAGTTAAGCGGCTGATAAAAAGGCGGCACGGGAGAGGCGGTCTGAAGGCTGAAGTGTTCGGAGCTTCGAACTCAGAACTTTCCGTGCGCGCGTGTTAGAGGACTACGGGCCTAACCTGGAAAAGGAGGATGGATATTATGAGTCTAGGAAGAGTGCTGGTCGTGGACGATGAGGCGGACGTGAGAAGGTCGGTGCGGCTCATCTTAACGAAGGCCGGGTACGATGTGGATGAAGCCGAAGATCCAGAAGCGGGAGTCGCCCTGGTGAAATCGGGAGCGAATAAGCTGCCGTTGAGCGCGATTATTACCGACCTCAATATGCCGAAGATAAACGAGGTCATCGTGATCCCCTATCTTCGCTCTCAGTTCCCATCCTGTCCGGTCATTGTGCTGAGCGGATCAAATAAGATGGAGAGAGCCGCCAATATGTTTACGAAAGCCGGCGTAGAATTTCTCTCGAAGCCGATTGATCAAGCGAAGTTACTGGACGCCGTGAACAAGGCCGTCAACAAGAAGGGCGGATGATCTTGAGGTTTAGGATGGCGAAGAAGTTCTGAGTTCTAAGTTAGAGGCGAATGAAACAGCCGAGACGGGCAGGGACGGACGAGGGTTCGAGGTCTTTGAACTTCGAACCCAGTACGGCGTATCGCGCCTTTCCCGCCCAATATAACTCAGAACTTCTTTGCCCATCCCGCCCTTCCCCGTCCCTTTTAACTCAGAACTCAGAACTCCAATGATGCGGTCTCCTGGGGTCGAAGGGAAACCGGAGATGGAATGTCGTGCCCACACCAGGCTCGCTTTCCACCCAGATCTTCCCGTTGTGCGCGTCCACCACGTCCTTCACGATCTTGGTGCCGAGTCCCGTGCCGCCCTTCTTGGTGCTGACCGCCTTAGCTGAGAAGAGTCGCTCTCGAATCTCGGGAGGCATCCCGCGCCCGGTGTCTACCACAGCGAGCGCAATACCCCCTGTGTCCTGATCGAGATGCCCCCGCACCGTGATCGAACCTCCCTGCGGCGTTTCCGGAATAGCGTTATTGATGAGATTGTAAAACGCGTTGTAGAGCCTCCGCTCGTCGGCGTGGAATTCCGGCAGCGAGTCAAGGCCCTCAGTTCGCAAGGTAATCTGCTTTCCCCGGGCCAGGGCCTGCAGCGTCTGAAACACTTCGAGGATGACCAGCCCGACCGAACAGAGCGCGAAGTCGGGAGGCGCACTCAACCCTTTGACGCAGTCCGCCATTTCTTTCACGCGATCATGCAGCCGCCGGATGCCGTTCTGCGCCATCTCGCCGGCTTCATCGCAGATCTCCTTGCTCACCTTCTTCTCGCTCAATTCAGCCGTGCTCATCCCGCCGAACAGTTCGGTGACCTCGCCCCTCAGTAACTCCATTCCGGCGCACACCGGCGTGAGGAGGTTCTTCATGTCATGGCCGACGTCGCCGAGCAGCGTCACCATTTCAGCTTTCTTGGCGTCCTCGAATTGCTTGGCCTGCTGAATCGCCAGTGCGGCAAAGGCGGAAATGATCGTGAGGAGTCCGAGGTCGTGGTCCGTAAGCGGCCCGTCGCGTTTGTTCAGCACGTTCAGCACGCCGATCGGTTCTCCTCGCCAGCGCCGGAGCGGCACCGTGATCATGTCGCGGGTGACAAAGCCCGTCGTCTGATCGATGGAGCGAAGATGGGCCGCATCCTGGTTGACCTGGTTGGTAATCCGGGACTCCCCGGATTGGAAGACGGCGCCGGAAACGCCTTTGCCCCAGGGAATAGCCGTTCCCCGGGGGACAGGCTTGTCGCCGATCGAATACTGAAAGATCAGCTCTTCTTTCTCCGGATCGGCAAGCAGAATGGAGCC
>JANYAJ010000084.1 GCA_025361385.1 Nitrospira sp. | reverse complement strand
GTCTCGGCCTATTCAGGACTTGATCAGCATCGACGAGCGGCCACCCGAGGTGGCGGATCGCACGGTGCCAGGGCATTGGGAGGGCGACTTGCTCGTCGGCCATGCGAATGCGTCGGCGCTCGGCACGCTGGTCGAACGGACCACGCGATTCACGCTGCTGGTGCCGCTGAAAGCCAAAGACGCGGCCACGGTGCGGCAAGCCTTCACGCGCGAACTGCGGACGGTGCCGGCTCCGCTCCGCCGCTCCCTGACGTACGACCAAGACCCCGAAATGCGGGAGCACCGCCTCTTGACCCAGCACACGAGCATGCCCGTCTACTTTGCGCATCCGCATTGTCCTTGGGAGCGAGGCACCAACGAGAACACCAACGGCTTGTTGCGCCAGTTCTTCCCCAAAGGGACGCGGTTCACGCAGCTGTCGCGCGCCGAGATCAAACGGGTGCAAGGGGTGCTCAATGCTCGGCCTCGGAAAATCTTGCAGTGGCATAGCCCGGCCTATGCCTTTCACCAACTGTTGCGCTAGGATCTTGAATGCACACTGACACCTTTTTCTTTCCGCACTCTGTATAGTCATGCACTGAGGTGGCTGTGACTCGTTGTGCCCTAATATTGACACCGCTCTCAATCGCTGAACTCGCGTTGACGTTCTATCGTATACACCTCTGATACGTTGAGCTGGAGCCGCACTAGGCCGGGCAGATTTCCACGTGAGGGTGATCTTGGGGCCAGCACCAGATCATTGTTTCTTCTTTGAGTCATTCATGTCCTGTTTGATCTTTGCTATCACTCTGGGCATTCCTGTCTGGATGAAATCAGCATAGTAGGCGGGAAATTTCTTCATGGCTGACTTCCCAATGGGGGAACTGTAGAAATCGGCCATCGCTTCCAATTCGTCGGCTGAAAAATGCTTCACCAGGGCTTCCTCCATCGTATTCGATATTGTGTCGAGATCGACAGACTTCTTTATGAGATCTTTAAACTCCTGGCGTTTGCTCGGTTCAAGTTTTCTCGATATTTGTTCCGCTAGATCATCAAACAGCTCAGGAAGCGTGTCAGCGATGTGTCGTTGAGCTTGTACTGTTCTGTTTTCCGGTGTGTCATCAAGCGCCCAAACACTCGAGCAGATAAGAAACGTTGCCATGAAAAAGATGACCGTTTTCATTTCTAATCCTTTCTGCGCGTAAACAAGGATGTGCCGTTCACGCATGGGAAACTATAAAGGTGTCAGACACCATGGCCTTCACTTTTTCTTCGTGGGGGCGAAGAAAAATGTATCAGGAACCATTGTTCACCAGCTCCTTCTTCCGTAGTCCACACATGCGCTGAGACAGCTCGGCTATGGGACGCTGCACCCTGTCTTCATTGCATTCTTCTCTGAGACACTCCATCCCTGTGCACATTCTCAGCTTCCACTGCCAATACGCTTTTGCTTGGCGATCGGCTACCTTGGCCACTTTGTCTATCTCACACCGCGACAGTTCTCTCAGAAACGAAACCGCGATTGGGTCAGAGGCATGATTCGATTGCGTATGGCGGTCAACTCTGTCTGTGCGTGACACAGAACTGGAAGCAGAATTGGTTATTGACGACTGCCTTGGTCTTGTCTTTGGCGTCACTCATATGAATAGGCCCCTATGGTGAAAACCGCCCAGGTGGATGCGCGGGCGACGGAGAGGGAGGAAATACAGGTATTTCCATACGGATTCCTCGTGAAGATGCGCGACTCTATAGAGCCATGTGGCCTCTGTCAAGAATATGTTTTCTGAAATCCTCTCAGCCAATATTCGGCCATGCTGGCACTAACGTGAAGCTATCCATCCTACATGGCCTCATAATCCCCTTTCGGCATGACGCACTTCTGGACGGATGCTCTCTGATTGATCGTGCGGTAGGAATAGTCGCCGACTGAGGTCTATGCCGTGCGTGGAGGATTCACACCATCGTGAGCCCTTTAGGCTGCCAGGGAATAGAAATGCCCCCGTGTGCTTGAGTGCTCAACGCAAGAAGGGTCCGCACCCTTGTATAGACTGTGGGGTGAGGCATGGGTAAAGAACGAGAGGGAGGTAGATCTTATGCGAAATTGTGAATGAGGCGTGCTCGCAGGGATTCAGTCGTACATGCGTGGCTAGGCCACGAAATCTGTCGAGAAGAGCGTGTAGACAAATCGGTGTCGGCGCAGGACAATTTTATTGCATCGGGCGAGTTGGTCGACGCGGGCGAAAATTTGATTCCAGGTGTATTGAGGCATGAGGCAGATGAGCGTATCCAGACTGATCACGGTCTGCTCACTCAGATGGTCGAGAATGGTTGCCGTGAGCGCATCGATATCGTGACGCTCTCCGCGCAAGGGATGGATCTCAAGACCCGATTCAAGAAGAGCACTGATCGACATAGGCACCTCCTAGTGAGATTGTGAAAGTGATGGCCCCGATTGACTGGTCTGCGGCGTACACCCGGTTGGCGACGGGCTGTACCGGATGGCCACAATGCGCAGGAACCCCAATGTGATGACGATGCCGCCCAATATCGCGAATTGATGCCACTCCCCGCCTGTAAACCATCGTGAAATGATCTCCGTCAGCATGACGACGAGCACGGTGTCTACGATAAAGGTGACGCGTACTCGTCCGTCCGAACAATAGGTCAGCGTCGTTCTCAAGACTTCCACAACAGCGAGTAACGTTAAGGCATCGACAATAATATGCCGGAGCGCGACCTCAAGATCGGCGGACAGGAGAAGCCGCAAGTCGAGAAACGTTTTCACGACGCCGCCTGCGAGACCAAAAAGGATCGTCAGGGTGAGCAGGCTCAGGATGAATCGCGTGCCGGCTTCCCAGACGCGTGTCATGTCATAGGCTGTCAAGGTCGTGACGAATCGCCGAGGCCAGGGTATGTATAGGGTCTGTTCCATGGTGATTTGTGTCATGGTCCTATTCGTGTTTACCAAAACCGCTCCAGGCATCCCGTCCGAGCGCAACGATGAAGAGCATGACGCCGAGGACGAGCGTGAAGCGCATGCCCATGGCAAAGAGTGGGGAGAAGAGATCAGGTGCCATGTCGAAATTCCCCCTTTCTTCTGACCGTCCCCGCGAAAGTTTAAAACTCGTCTATTGAAACGGGGTGGAGCAGATCGCGCACCGATAGGATCCCCACAATCGAGTCGTCCTTGAGTACGGCCAGATGGCGCGTGCCATGCTGCTCCATCAGATCGGCCGCGTCGGTCACAGCCGGCGGCCGTCGATGCCGATGACTGGACTGCTCATGATCTCTTCCACGGGGATGTAATAGGGCACCCGCTCAACCCCGACGACTTTCCTGACAATATCCGGCTCCGTCACGATGCCGACGATGCGGCCTTGCTTTGTCACAAACAGACTTCCGATTTTGTGGGTGGTCATGAGCTTCGCCGCCTCAATGGCCGAGGTGCCGGCTTCGATATTGGCCATTTTGCGGGTCATGAGCCGATCGACGGTGATCATAGGGCCTCCCTTGGTTGTGTCCATGTGGCATGGCGCGAGTCGATGGGGCGATCAAAGGACGATGCGCAGTGGGGGCAGACGACCACATCCATGCTTCTGACGGACGTCATCAACGTGCTGAAGCTCTGCCCGGTCTGCATCCGAAGCACAGGAAAGATGACTCGTGCATGCATGGCCAGTAATGTTTGAATGGCCCGAACAATCGGTACGGCCAGCAAAAGAGAGATCGTGAGCACGAACAGATAGGCTTCAGTGTTTTTCATGACCTGCTCCATGGTGGTGTATGGGTCACTCTGCATATTCACGTGGCTCTACCTTACCCCTAGGACATTCCAGTCCTGTGAATTCCTCGTAAAGTATATGTAAACTGTGTCGTGAATGGAGCGAACGGGTTGTTCCGGAGGCCGCGCAACATAGCCCGTCACCCAGGCTTACGCCGGAGTGACGGGCTGCAGATAACACATAGGAATATGAATAGAAGATGCTCGACGAAGAGGAACAGGAGGTAGCGAGGTGCGGCTTCTATTTTTCGATCAACCGCCAGCCTTCTTTTTGGATGCAGCGCTCTGTGGCGTTGATGACAAGGAGCTGACTGCCCTGCTGGAGTTTGGGGTCCCGAGTGACATCCATCCCGCATTTATTATAATCGGTGGTAAATTCTGATGAAGGTTTGTTGGGGTGGACCCATTCGGTTGAGGAGCAGCCTGTGAGTAGGAATCCAACCACCACCAGGGTCCAGCTTGAAATCGTGCGCATCAGCTCCTCCTCAATAAATGAATCGTACGAGGCACGATAAACCTGTTATCGAGGAGTCGTCAAGCCTGAGAGCCACGCGATACCTCCAACGAACGGGGCAAGGCTGTCGGTCATGGACAGAAGTAGGATAGCCAGTAACAAGCCATATATGCACACCAATAAATATGCATATTATTAAGCCTTTAGAGTCTGTCAATGAACCATACCATCATCCACCCATTCGTATCATTGCTGTGTGAATCACAGCTCTGCTACCGTGCGGCCTCGACCACACGAATGGGAGGCACCTGTGACAGCTGTTGATAGCCTGATGCTGGATGCGAAGCAAGCGATCATGGAAGAACATCATCGCCGTTTTCAAACCTTTCAGCAGGAAGGACGTTGGGAGGAGGCGCTCCAACAAATTCATGTCACACTCAGTTGCGCAGCAGACCTCCTGAATGATTCGCTCCGAGTCCTCGACGAAGCCATTGCGACTCACGACTCTATTCCTGCCGGCGATGCCACTCCCCCTCCCACCACCACATCGTAATTGAACCACGCCACTGTCGCTTCTCTGCTCTCTCTCATACCCATTCTGAGTTAATACAACCGTAACATTGGAGGTTTATCCTACGGCATAGTCCGATTGCTTTAGGACGCAGCACAGATGGAGACCGCATGCCTCTTGCTCCCAAGAAGGTTCTGATCGTTGAAGATGAGGCGGACATCGCCCAACTCGTGAAACTCTATTTGGAAAAGGAAGGGTTTCACGCGAGTATTGCGCCGTCTGGCGCCGAAGCGCTGATGCTCATTAAGTCCGGGCATCCTGACCTTCTGATCCTTGACCTCATGCTGCCAGAAATGGACGGCCTTGAAGTCTGCAAGAAAGTCCGCAACGCGCCGGACACCGCACTGCTTCCAATCATCATGCTGACGGCCAAAGCCGAGGAGTCCGACACCATTGTCGGCCTCGAACTCGGCGCCGACGACTATGTGGCGAAACCGTTCAGCCCCAAAGCGTTGATCGCCAGGGTCAAGGCGCTCTTTCGTCGCCTCGAACGGACAGACGATCCCAAGCAATCGTCCTTTAGTTTCGGGCCGCTCGTCATGGAACTCTCCCGGCACGAAGTGACCGTGAAGGGCAAAGAGATCGCACTCACAGCCAAAGAGTTCGGCCTGCTCGAACACCTGCTGCGCCACCCTGGGCGTGTACTGACACGGGATGTCTTGCTGAATGCCATATGGGGCTATGACTACTATGGGACTACGCGAACCGTGGACGTGCACATCCGCCGACTGAAGATGAAAATCCCGCTACTCGATGACGCTATCATCTCGGTCAAATCATTGGGGTACAAACTGTCGGATCATGCGACTGAGAAGCAGCGCTAACCGGCGACTGTTGCACATGACTAAGACGTGGTATCCCCTCCTTTCCTGCTGCCTCTTGTTTTCCCTGCTGTCTTGCAGTCATCCCCGAATGGAAGAATTCGAAGCCAGTATCGGACAGATCGGTCAGGACGACATGATCCGCCGATTCGGTTACCCACAGCGGCTCAAAAGGCTTCCGACTGGCATAGAAGCCTGGGACTATGAATTTCTATCAGGGAATTCTCGCTGTGTGGGATATCGCGTCTACTTTGACGAAAACCATCGATCGACGCACTGGGAGCCGCGGTCCTGTCACGCAGGGGAACAGTCGAACCGTCCACAGGGGAGACAGAATTAATACTTGGTTTTCGGCGGAGTCCCAGCCGCATTTTTTGTCGGAGGGATACTGTCGACGGGTTCATTGATCTTCAGCCCGATGTCTTGCAGCGCTTTCCCGTACTGCCCGCAATATTCGCGAGCACGCGTTGGCGCCTGCTCGTACTTCTCCAAACAGGCCCGGTAAGACTTGAGGAGCAAGCTGGCTTCGCTATAAGCCGCAGTGGCGGCTTCGTCCTGCTTGAATTGTTGGCATTGAATTGCGGCTTCCCGATCGAGCAGCGTCTCGCCCGGCATCTTTCCGCATGTGACGTCGATGAACTTCTGGGGGCGAACACAACCCGCCGTGACACACAACAATCCACTCACCACCAAGAGACCGAAAGTCCGCATCATCGTAGTTCCCACTCGAATCTCCAGGGCCATGGCTGTCGCTCCGGATAGCATGCACATTGGAAGCCTGTCGTAGTCCAACTACAGCATCATGGGCTTACACCATTACGCCTAACACAAGAGCATGTTACCAGTTCGTTAACTTCTTCCACGCAGAAACCAGCATCCGCAAAGAAAGCCTTCACGCTTCACCTATTGCGAGGATTACAGTCACCTCTCCCATCACTTCTCACAGGCAGCAGACCCGCGTTACACAGAATTGATCCGTTGCTGATCGCCCCGTGTTTTGGAGAGCGTATAAGTATCGCCACAGGGAGGTCACGCCGATGCCACACACGAGTTCCTCAAACCGTACCCGGAAAATGGCTCCGCCGAAGCACCTGAACATCCAACAGCGGACCAGCACACGATTCGCGGATATTCAACGAGAACTCAATCGACTTCGAGCGGTGCTCACCCGCGAAACCATGATCTCTCATATGTTCACGACAGAACCTGAACCCTTCCCCGATCCGACCGACCAGGCCGCAGCTGAGCATGAACTTGATGTCGCCTTGTCCGTGAATACTCTCGCGCTCGAAAAGCTTCGACGGATTGAGCAGGCGCTCACGTCTATGCATGCGCATTCGTATGGCATCTGTTCCCGCTGCGCGCAAGAGATCCCCGAAGCCAGACTGAAGGTGCAGCCGGATTCGCTCTTATGCGTCCCCTGTCTCACCCTCGTCGAACAAGAATCAGCCAATAATT
>JANYAJ010000040.1 GCA_025361385.1 Nitrospira sp. | reverse complement strand
AGCACTTTAGCCTTAAACGGGCGCACCGCCGTCATAAAGAATGCAAACTGCTCAGGATGATAGATCGCCTGCGTCTGAAAGAACTGGGCACCCGCTTTTACTTTGAGTTCGAACTTGGCGAGCATGGGCCCCAGAGGGTCTGCTTCCGGCGTCACAGCGGCGCCAATGGAAAATGCCGTCGAGCCATCGAGTTGATTCCCCACCATATCCCGCCCATTGTTCAGCCCCTGCACGAGTTGCATGACCTGAACTGAATCAAGATCGTACACGGGCTTCGCGTCCTTGTGGTCTCCGACGGTCGGATAGTCCCCGGTGAGACAGAGAATGTTGCGGATGCCGAGCATGGAAGCGCCCATGAGATCCGACTGCATGGCAATCCGATTCCGGTCCCGGCAGGTCATCTGCATCACCGGATCATGGCCAAGTTCATAGAGGAGGCGGCAAACGGAGAGAGACCCGGCCCGCACGACGGCGGCCGTGTTGTCCGTCACGTTCACCCCATGCACGCGCCCGACCAACGCCTTGGCGTTCTCTAGCACGCCAGAGATGTTCGTGCCTTTGGGGGGATTGTACTCAATCGTAACAGCGAACTGCCCCTGCTCAAGCACATCCTTTAGCCGCCGCGGTTCTCGACTCATAGGTCCCTATGCCCTCTTCGACCGAGGAGGAGGCTGGGATGCTCATCGTGCGTACGTCCAGCGAGGGCCTTCTCAGGCCGCGCGTTGCGCGAGCACAGGAGCACCCAGCCACCTCACATCATTCCCGCCATTCTTTTGGCCGACTCCACCGTATTCTCCAGCAGCATCGCGATCGTCATCGGTCCTACGCCACCTGGCACAGGACTAATCCAGCCGGCCTTCTGACTGACCGATTCAAAGTCGACATCGCCGCAGAGCTTTCCATCTGTCCACCGATTGGTGCCCACGTCGATCACGACCGCTCCTTCTCGCACCATGTCGGCCGTCACAAACTTGGCCTTCCCGATCGCGACGAGCAACAACTCCGCCTCACGACAGACCGCTGCCAGATCCTTGGTCTTGGAATGACAAATCGTCACGGTGGCATTGCGCTGCAAGAGCATGAGGGCCAACGGCTTCCCGACAATATTGCTGCGGCCCAACACCACCGCACGTTTCCCCTCAATACCCACACCGATAGACTCGATCATCTTAATGACACCCTTAGGAGTGCAGGCCTCAAACACCGGACTTCCTTCAACCAGCCTGCCGAAATTATAGGGATGAAACCCGTCGGCATCCTTATTCGGCGACACGGCCTCGAGGACCACCCGGCTTTCAATATGTTTTGGTAAAGGGAGCTGCACCAGAATGCCGTGGATCTTCTGATCGGCGTTTGTCTTTTCGATCAAAGCCAGCAACTCGGCCTGCGTCGTGCTGGCAGGCAACTTGTGGTCGTCAATATAGATGCCGGCCTCTTCGCAGGCCTTCTGTTTGCTCTTCACATACTGATGTGACGCGGGATCGTCACCCACCAAAATCGTGGCCAACCCTGGCCTTATCCCGATCTTCGCGAGGACCGCCGCCGATTCCGTTGCTAACCGCGCCCGTACTTGCAATGCCAATGCTTTGCCGTCGATCAATCGTGCTGCCACGGATGCCTCCTCGTTGAGAAACCGTCAAGAAAAACAAGGCACCATAGCAGGGGATTTTCAACCAAGTCAACGACGTGCTTCGCTTGGCGCGAGGCTCTAGGCATAGGGCTAAAACTTGAGACCTCTTGCGCCTCTCACCTTTAACCCCTCGCCTTTCGCCCTCATTTCTTGACAGGCTCTTCACCTGACAGCTACGATGGATTCATTAGTCACGATCAAGAGCTATCTACCCTGTGAGCAGAACCTCCTCCTTGATATCCCTTCTGAGTTGCGTCATCCGCCACCCAGCTTCCTGGCTGATCTGGATCCTGTCCCTTGTGATCGTCAGCCCGCTTGGCGCCCAGATCACCGTCACGGAACTGCAATCGCCCTACAGCTTCGTCAACGACCCCCTCGAAAAGGGCTATTTCATTTCCAGCGTGAACGGGGAGCCTGAGGCCGCCGATAACAATGGATTTATCACCAAGCTCGATCCCAACGGCAAACTTCTTAATCTGAAATTTATTCAAGGCGGAAAGGGAGATGTCACCCTCCATGCCCCCAAAGGCATGGCCCTGGTGGAACATGTGCTCTACGTGGCCGATCTCGATACCCTGCGGGGCTTTGATACAACAACCGGCAAACCTGTCCTGGCCCTTGCCATCCGCTCGCCGTCGGCCTCGCAGCCGATGCTGCCGCAGGCCTCGCTGAGCGATGTGACCTCCGATGGCAAGGGCCACTTGTATTGTTCCGACCAGAAGGCCAACAGAATCTACCGCGTCGACCTCGCCACCCAGACAATCTCCGTGCTGGTCACAGACCCAGCCCTGGCCGGTCCTTCAGGCTTAGCCGTCCATCCCAAATCCGGACAAATCATTGCCGTGAGTTGGGACAAGGGGAAAATTTCAGAGGTCTCTCCCGATGGCGTCGTGACGGAGCTCTTCTCCAACGGATTCTTTTCCAGCCGGTTCCAGAATCTCCGCGGAGTGGATTTCGACCGATGGGGCAACATGTATGTCTCTGATTTCACCACGGGGAAAGTCTGGCGCATGAGCTGGGACAAGCGGTTTCAAGTCATCGCCGAATTCTTACCCTCACCGGGAGATCTGAGTATCGACCGCGCCAATAACCTCATCCTCGTTCCGTACCAATATGCAGACGCCGCTGAAATGAACGGGCTCGAAACCCCCAGCGATGGGAAACCTAAACAGGAAAAACGGACATTGGCGGACTATGGGTTTATCCCTCCGCCACCGAAGCCGGCACCGGAAGGACCCGCAAGAAAATGAGTCAATGCGCCTATTGCTCACAACGAAAAGGCAAGCGACCCTGTCCCGCCCTCGGCGGCCAAATCTGCAGCCAATGCTGCGGTGAACACCGAATCGTGCGGGTTGCATGCCCTGCCGACTGCGTCTATCTCGAAACCGGGAGCGACTATCAGCAAAAGCGGCTTGCCGTCCAATTCATGCCGGTCCGGCGAGACTTCTATCGCGAGTTGGGGGAACTGGGCGGCGAGAAGGCCGTGGCCCTCTTCAATCTCGTCGAGGTGGTAATCTTTGGGTATTTCCAGGGACGCCGAGACGGGCAAGATGCGGAGATCGTGGCGGCGCTACAGGGCTTGCGACGAACGCTTAGCCCCCTCCATGTGCCTGCCGCACCGTCGCCCGTCTTCGCGGAACATCTGAAGAAGGAGTACGACGCGTTCAAGAAGCAGAACCCTCAGCAGATCGCTGACATGTCGGACGCACCGGAAATACTCGACCGTGCGATCGCCTTCGTGTCACAGTTTTCCGGGACGGACTTCCAATCGCAACGGTTCCTCGGCGGACTCATCGGCTATGTGCGAGCCTACCATCCGGAGATTGCGCAACACCTGACCAAGCAGCGTGAACCAGGCCACATCATCTTGCCAGGACAACAGTTTATGCCGCCCCCGGCCCCTGAACAACATACCCACGACCCAGGCTGCCAACACCACCACTAATAATCGGCACGATCGCGAACACGGCAGGCCACACACCATGAGCCAAGAGAAAGAACAAAAGATCAGGAAGGCACGCCGGGTAAAACTGCGTTGCACGATCGGATTTTCTTCAGGGGAACTCGAAGGGGACGCCACGGTCACGAACATCTCGACAGCCGGCTGTCGAGCCGAGTCTGACATCAATATGGCCGAAGGGCTCGACGTACACGTTCTCCTTCACCTTCCAGACCAATCCCCACCGGTAAAAGTCGAACGGGCCTCGGTGCGCTGGGTCTCAGGCAACGCGTTCGGTCTCAATTTCATCCTCTTCTTCCCGTCCGAACGAGCCCGCCTCCGCGCACTCCTCGAACACATCCCCTAGCACTTTCTCGAGCTCTCCCTCGTCCACGTCAGTGCCGTCTTACGACTCCACCCTATGCCCATCGCGTGCGCAGAACACGGAGTCACTGTCACTCCAGAGCTATTCGACTATCGTCACCGTCATCTCAATCCGCTCGTTCGGAAGATCGCGATCGTTTTTTGGCAGACTCACGATCCTGTCGGCGATACCAAGGCCCTTGGTCACCTCGCCGAATGCCGTGTATTTTCCGTCGAGGAAGTGAGAGGGTTCGACCACAATGAAAAACTGCGACCCGGCAGTATCGGGCTCAGTCGCTCGCGCCATCGACACAATACCGCGCTTGTGAGGAATATCGCTGAACTCCGCCTTGAGGAGGATGGGATTCCCCTTCTCATCCTTCGGCCCACCAGCCCCGTACGTCTCCTTGCGCAACGAGTTCTTGGTATTGGGATCACCGCCCTGGATCATGAACCCGGGAATGACCCGGTGAAAAATCGTCCCATCGTAAAATCCTGACTTGGCCAGCTTGATAAAGTTCTGAACATGGTTCGGAGCCACATCGGGATAGAATTTGAAGTGAATCTCGCCGAACTTGGTCTTGATGATGGCTCTCGGACCCGGTGCAGGAAGAGGCACAACCGGTTTCACCTCCGCCTTTCCTCCGCACCCAGTGAGCAGACCGATCGCCAACAGCAGTCCGCAGAGCATGACGCTCCTCATGGTGACCGCATCACGCATCATGGTTTCGCTCCCCCTCATCGCTACTCGACCACCGTAACCGTGATCTCCACACGCTCATTCGGAAGGTCACGGTTGTTCCTCGGTGTGCTGACAATCTTATCCGCCACCTCCATCCCCCTCACGACCTCGCCAAACACCGTATACTGCCCATCGAGAAAATTCGAATCCTTCACGACAATATAAAACTGTGATCCTGCGCTATTGGGATCGCTCGTGCGCGCCATAGAGAGAATCCCTCGCCGGTGAGGAATGTCGTTGAATTCCGCTTTCAGCCGATGGCTTGGTCCCCCCTGGCCATAGGTCTCCGGCTTGTTCAGATCTTTCGTGTTGGGATCGCCACCCTGGATCATGAACCCGGGAATCACCCGATGAAAGATCGTCCCGTTGTAGAATCCAGACTTCGCCAACGAAATAAAGTTTTTGACGTGTTCGGGGGCCTTGTCTGGGAAAAACGTGACCTCGATCTCGCCAAACCTCGTGGCAATAATCGCTCGTGGACCTTTCGCCCCTTCTGCTTTCCCCGCTTTCACTGCCGGAGCCTTATCGGCCGCGAAGACTGTACCCATTCCCCACAGCAGACTTACGCCCAACACCAGCATCATCGCCATACGTCCTACCATGACTCGTCGTTGCATCATCTGCCTCCCTGAAATAAGAACTGGTCTCGTGGTGAATCCCCGTGACTTAACCCTGCCGACAGAATTAGCGCCCTATCTGTTCGAGGGCCTGTTTCGCCGCCTGTTGCTCTGCTTCTTTCTTGCTGCGTCCTGATCCGATACCGACGACCTCACCTTGAATGGACAGTTCTACTTCGAATAACTTCTGGTGGTCGGGGCCTGACTCTCGAACGGTCGCGTACCGAGGCAACGCGTCATGCTTCTTTTGGCACCATTCCTGAAACTGCGTCTTGTAGTCGCCGGCTCCCGGCTGTTCCTGCTGCGCAGCGACATTCACAAGTTCCTCTGCGAAAATATGGCGCGTCACCGTGCGGCTGGCGTCGAACCCTCCGTCAAGATGAACGGCGGCCAGCACCGCCTCCAGCGCATCG
>JANYAJ010000363.1 GCA_025361385.1 Nitrospira sp. | reverse complement strand
TGAATGGGATCGGCGCCCATGAAGTGATCATCGAGACCCCGAACCATGCAGATAGCCTGGCCGACATGCCAACCAAGCAGATCGAGGACGTGCTGTGGGCCTATCGCGATCGCATGATCGATCTGAAGAAAGACCTGAGGTTCCGCTACATCCTGATTTTCAAGAACCAGGGTGCGTCAGCCGGCGCCACACTAGAACATAGCCACTCGCAACTCATTGCCCTGCCGATTATCCCCACCAGCGTCCAGGAAGAACTCGACGGCTGTCGGGCTCACTACGAACAGAAAGAACGCTGCATCTATTGCGATATTCTCCGGCAGGATCTCGCGGATGGCGATCGCATCGTGGCGGAGAATCCGGAGTTCGTCTGCGTCACGCCATTTGCCCCTCGCTTTCCCTTCGAAATGTGGATTCTCCCCAAACGCCATGCCGGCTACTTCGAAGAAAGCCAAAAAACCCAATTCGAGTTTCTCGCGCCGATTCTCTCCGAAACACTCCGACGCATGAATAAGGTGCTGGCCAACCCCTCCTACAACTTCATCTTGCACAGCTCCCCCCTCCACGAAAAGACCGGGGACTTCTACCATTGGCATATCGAAATCATTCCCAAGCTGACACAGGTAGCCGGCTTCGAATGGGGCACCGGCTTCTATATCAATCCTGTGGCACCGGAAGAATCGGCGAAATTTCTGCGCGAAGCAGCGATCTAATCTGCCTGCCCCCCCCAGAGACTTCTCCGGCCACCACCTCGCCGATAATCCTGCGGCGAGCGAGCTCGCCTCTCGATCCCTCAACATACTATTTCAAGTGGGCTTCCCTCCCTTGAGCCCCCTCACGCCACCTCGCATGGCGTCTCAGAAATGTCGCCGCGAACTGTCGTCAACAATGCAGGCTCATGCACCATGTGAAGATTCAGACAATCGTCGACTGCTATCTTGATAGTTTCAAGTCTTCCCGAAGGGGATCAATGCTCTCGCGAACGATTCAAGTCAGTCTCCGGTTGCGGTGGGCTCAGCCGAAGAACGCGTAATTGCTATACCAAACTCGTCGTTCTCCAATAAGATAAACGGCATGACGCCCCCCCTTCCGTCTCGTGCATTTTTCCACGCGCTGGAATCCTTGCGAGGTATTGCCGCACTTGGCGTTGTCCTCGTTCATATTGCCTTTGCATGGACGTTCCCATTCTATGACTTTGGTCTGATCCGTAATGGCTACTTGATGGTAGACGTATTCTTCGTCTTGTCCGGTTTCGTCATCTGCCATAGCTATGGGAGCAGAATAGAGACAGGGCAGGATGCTGCAAGATTCGTCTGGGCACGATTTGGCCGGCTCTATCCGCTCCATCTGACTTTTCTATTCGTGTTTCTTGGTTTTGAAGTCGCCAAGTATATTGGCGAGACGCAATACAGTCTTATGGCGCACAGTAGGGCGTTTACGTCCAATAATGCCTTCTCATTTTTGAGCAACTTGCTGCTCATTCAAGGCCTAGGGATTCATGACAAAGATACGTACAACTTACCAGCCTGGAGTATTAGCACGGAATTTTACGCGTACATTATTTTTGCAGCCAGCCTACTTTTGTTCAAAACGCGGGTGGCAATGGTTTTAGTTTCGGGACTCTTAATATTTGCAAGCATTACTCTCGACTCTGGCAAGCTCGATCACCACATATTTAGATGCGTTGAGGGATTCTTTGTTGGGGTGATTACGTATCATTGCTATGAGGCATGGCCGCAACGATACTTCACAAAGTTGAAACGTAAGTGGCACATGGATTCCCCGGGGATTTTCTCATTCGCTGGCGTGATGATATTCGTAGCAATGAAGGGTGGGAGTGGCATTGATACGCTGATACTGCCCCTCGTTGCCGTTCTCATTCTGTCTATTGCGGTAACCCCCGAAGGGCGGCTGAACACCATTCTTGAAGTAGCACCGCTGAGGTGGGTAGGAAAGATTAGTTATTCAATATACATGGTGCATATGGCTGTTATCTGGTCTTTGGCACAAGTACTGAGGCTTGGCTTACAAACACCACGATCCATCGATGGGAATGGAAACCCACTCTTGACTCCGCATCCAATGACCGGCTTCCTATTTCTAGCAGCAGCAATCACGTGCACACTGCTGATATCGCACGTAACCTACACATACATTGAAGACCCATGCCGCAGGAAATCAAAGAAGTTAGCAGAGAAATGGTTTCCTGTATCCACTGCGAATTCGACTGTCCAGACGTGACCAGGAATGCGCTCAAACCTGCCAGCGATTCGGCTCCAGAGGCTCTAATCCTTGATCAAAATTCATCATAACTTATTTCCTCAAAACCATACGATTCTAGCGCGCAGCCGCCTCGACGACTGACCAACTCCTCATCCAACTACACCGGCAACTCTAACCCATTTGCTTTCATTCATATCCCGGCCTTATCATCCCCCCATGCAAGTCCAACTGAGCCATCCAGTCAGAACCGTCGAAGTGAAAGGCCCCAAGAAGGTCAAAGATCTCTTGAAAGAGTTGAATCTCGTCGTCGAAGCGCATCTGGTCATCAAAGGCGACGACCTCGTCACCGAAGATGAGATGCTCTACGACGCCGATCAAGTTGAAATCCGGCCTGTCATTTCCGGCGGCTCCCCACGTTTTACGCCTCACGTTTCACGCCTCACGAGCCCCGAATGAACTGCACCAAATGTAAAACCAAAGCGGTCATCGGCCTCCCACGCCACAATGCGGCCTTCTGCAAAGGCTGCTTCAACGGCTTCGTCCACGATCAGGTGGCGCGGGCGATCAAGTCGGAGTGGATGTTCGGGAAAGAGGAGCGGATTCTCGTCGCCGTGTCCGGCGGTAAGGACAGCCTGGCGCTCTGGGACATTCTCCTCAAGCTCGGCTATCATGCCGATGCGCTTTATGTGAATCTCGGCATCGGAGCCTATTCCGAACAATCCCATGCCAAGGTGACGAAATTCGCCGACGCGGTGGCCGCCTCCCATGGAGCCAAGCTGCATCTCCACACGGTCGAACAGGAAGCCGGAGCGGGAATCAAGGAACTGGCCCAGCTCATCCATCGCCCCACCTGCTCGACCTGTGGCACGATTAAACGCTACCAATTCAATCGCGTGGCAATCGAGCAGAACTACGATGTCATGGCTACGGGCCATAATCTCGACGACGAAGCGGCCAGACTCCTGGGCAACGTGCTCCATTGGCAGGAAGAATACCTCGATAAGCAGGGCCCGTCGTTACCGGCCTCGGTGGCAGGCTTTGCCAAGAAAGTAAAACCCCTCTACCGGCTCTCTGAGCGGGAACTCGCCGCCTATGCGGTCTTGAACCGGATCGACTACATCGTCGAAGAATGTCCCATGGCCAAAGGCTCCAAGATGCTCCAGTACAAGGAGGTCTTGAACCGTTTGGAGACCGAGTCGCCTGGCACGAAGCAGACGTTCTATTGGGGCTTCCTCGAAAAGCAAAGCAAGAAACAGCCGACGGCGACCACCATGACCGAGAAAGACCGGGCTGTCCTCCACCCCTGCACCTCGTGCAGCCAGCCCACCACGGCCGAAGTCTGCTCCTACTGCAAGATGATGGCACGGGCCAAAGCCCTCCCTATTTCATGATCGTTCGGTCCCGCTGTCTCCTCGCCGTCCAGGCCGGTGTGATGGCCACCGTTGTTTGCTTATCCCCTCTTATCGTTCATGCTGATGAACCAATGGCCTATCCCGCCATCGGCACGCAAACAGTGGGGCTTGCAGTTGGTCCTTTCTTTCCCATTCGCCTACTGCCCAGCCAATCCTCCAAGCTGTTCGGAACAGCCGCCGTGGCCTCCTGGTCCGTGACGCTCACCGATCCGATCGGCTCAAGTTGGTATCGAGGCCAGATCGCGTTAGGAGCCGAGCTGCTGGGGTTCGGGACATCCGAGCCGAAGACGGCGTATGGAGTTGGAGTCACGCCGAAACTGCAATATACCTTCATCAGTCTCGACCGGTTGCGCCCCTATGTCGAAGGCGGGGGAGGACCAATATGGACCGACCTTGGTGGCCGCGTGCCTGAACAACCTGGACAGTTCAACTTCGTCGTCTGGGGTGGAGCCGGATGTGCGTGGCGTCTCACACCCCAATGGGCCCTGAACGCTGGCTATCGATTCGTCCACCTATCCAATGCCGGCACCCGCACACCAAATTCAGGCCTCAACTTCGGACTCCCTCTTGTCGGGCTGTCCTATTCTTTCCCTTGATCACGTGCTCGGCTCTTGCAAAGATCCGACCGACCCCGTAAGCTGCTTTCTCGATAGTTGATCTGCGCTGAAACAACCGTATTTCCTCTCCCATGGCAACCACAGAACGCGACTACTACCAGGTTCTCGGACTCCCTAAATCTGCCTCAGCAGATGACATAAAAAAAGCCTATCGCCGTCTCGCCCGTCAGGTTCATCCCGATCTCCACAGCGGTTCAAAGAAGTCCGAGATGGAGAAGAAGTTCAAAGAACTGAACGCGGCGCATGAAGTCCTGAGCGATCCGGATAAACGCAAAAAATACGATCAGCACGGAGCCAACTGGGAGCAAGCCGAGGCCTACGAGCAGGCACGCCGCCAGGCCGGAGCCCAGGGGTATGGCCAGAACCAGGCGCCCGGCGGAGAAGGTTTTTCCGACATCTTCGAAAATCTGTTCAAGGGACGAGGGCGAGGCGGCAATGGCCGCGGGTTTGCCATGCAGGGCGAAGACCTTGAGACGGAAGTGCAACTCACGCTGGCCGAAGTGTTCACCGGCGTGACCAAACGCATGACACTACAAGAGCCCGTGCCCTGTACCACCTGCCACGGAAGCGGAGCCCTTCGTGGACGAACCTGTCCGACCTGCCAGGGACATGGCGCGACGCTGCAACCGAATACCATCGAAGTACGCATCCCCGCCGGGGTTCAGGATGGCACGAGAGTTCGCGTAGCCGGTAAAGGACAAGCCGGCACCAATGGCGGCAAACCAGGCGATTTGTATCTGCGCGTGACGATCGCTCCAGATCATGTCTTTCGCCGGCAGGGGAGCGACATTCATGTCTCTCTCCCTGTCTTCCCCTGGGAGGCGGCGTTGGGCGCTGAAGTGATGGCCCCCACATTAATGGAGCCGGTTCGAATGAAGGTTCCACCTGGCAGCCGGGCTGACAGCAAGCTTCGACTTAAAGGCAAGGGCCTCCCTGCGGCAGCCGGCGGACATGGCGATCTGTTCCTGACGATCCAGATCGTGATGCCCCCCTCCTTGACCGACGAGGAACGGAAACTCTACGATCAACTCCGAGCCATCGAACATTCAGATCCGCGAGCCGATCTCCTCGCCCAGGCCCGCCGCCGATCGCACCCATGACGCTGACGGAATACGCAGTCTTGTCGTTCAGCTCTCTCTTTGTCATCGTCGATCCCATCGCCACGGTTCCGGCATTTTTGGCCATGACGGCGCGCGATTCGATCGGCCACCGGCTTCATATGGCTCGCACCGCCTGTCTTGTGGCCGTCGGCATCTTGATGGGATTTGCGCTCATCGGCCAGCGGTTCTTTATCCTTTTGGGGATCACGCTCCCAGCCATCCAAGTGGCCGGGGCGCTCGTACTCTTATTGGTCGCCCTCGATATGTTGCGTGCACAGCGGTCTCCGGTCCAAGAAACGGCGGCAGAAACAGCCGAAGGCACGACGAAAGACGACATTGCCATTACGCCACTGGCCGTCCCGATGTTGGCCGGCCCTGCCGCAATATCGACAGTGATTCTGTTGGAGGCGCAGGCGGTCTCCTGGGCTCAACGAGGGATGTTGTTGGCTTGCGTTGTCTTGGTCGGTCTGGCAAGCTACATCACCTTGGCCATCGGCGCCTCCAGTGCGAAATGGATGAGTCCGATTGTCGAGAAAATTATTACCCGCTTGATGGGACTGGTGCTGGCAGCCCTGGCGGTACAATTCCTGTTCAATGGGCTCAAAAGCGAGCACGGGTTACTGGGACAATAGGCACGAGACATTTTTCACGTTTCCATATCGGTTCAACCTAAGGAGGTCTTCATGACACAGAGAACAGGGACGATCGCGACACTCGGTCTCGCATCCATTTTCGCCCTCACTGTTGGCGTAAGTGGGGTCTGGGCTAACGAACCAGGCTACGACAAGGAAGGACACGGAAGCGGCGGGCAGAGCTCGATGGGCGGACATGGCGCGG
>JANYAJ010000559.1 GCA_025361385.1 Nitrospira sp. | reverse complement strand
CACACATGGGCATCTGCTTGGTGCCCTTGCCGTAGATCAAAATCTTGTGTGCGGCGACTTCTTTGTTAATTTCATCTTGAATGGAATCTGCCATGGCTCGGCCTCCTCGCAAGTTGCGGATAAACTAGGTTGGCTCACGAAAATTCAACTGTCCGTACATCTGGCACAACGGAAACACACTACGCAGGATGCTCAAACAGTCTGTCCAGCAAGGCCGCAGGCAAGTCGAAACCGGAGGCGTACCCCAGAGGGTGCGTTGAGGATTTCGAGGAGCCGAGAACGACGCTGGCGGACTGTTTCAGCATCCTGCTAGGCTTCGTCTGTGGTTTTGGCTGTGAGTTCGAGCGCATGAATCCGCCCGTCCTTCATCGGAACATCTAATGCTTGATAGATCATGCGGTGCCGGTCCAGCAGGTTCTTTCCCGCGAACGCTGACGAAACCACCACCACTTTGAGATGATCCATCGTACCGGTCCGGTCCAAGACCGTCACCGCAGCATCCGGCATCGTCTTTCGCACATAATCAGTCAACACGTCTGGCGTGATCATAGACTCTCCAATTTCATTGTGCTGTCAGGATACTCTAGCGCCAGACTGAAAGGCAATTCAAAGCCAATGAACAGGGCTTAATCGCGACAGCATGCTCCGAAAGCCCTATTCGGAGAGCATGAACGCTATTGAGCCCTGTATCCCTTCTCATCCAGTCCGCATCAGATGTGATTCATCCGATCGACGAGCCACAGGCCTTTCGCTCTCGCATCATCGCAGGGACCATGCTCGTTTCGTCGCCGCTCTCCTTCTTCGCCGCTCGCGGTAAACACCAGAAACGGTAACGCTCACGTCACTGTCGAGTCTCATTGGTGGTGGTTTTCAGCACATGCTGGTGGGTATCAACCACGTGCCTATGCGCCCTGTGACCGAAAACGCATGTTTGCAGGAAAACCCGAATCCTTTCTACGCAGCCATGCTGGCACGCGCATTGCGACTTACGTAGTTCAAGAGCATGTGAGGGGGCCAGGAGGAAAACACATCTCACTATCAACCAAGGAGGGTGCCATGAGTGACTTTAAATCCGGGTTCTTTGTCGGGGGAGAGGCCTGCAACGGACGGGTGCTGGTGGTGGACGATGAGCCGGATATTCGTAAAGTCGTGAAGATGACGCTGCAGAAAGCGGGCTATGACGTCCTTGAGGCTGAGAACGGTGAGAAAGCCATTGAGACGATCAACAGCGGTGAGAACCGGCTTATGCTGGATGTGATGATCTGCGATATCCGCATGCCAAAGGTCAATGGAGCCGAAGCCATCGCCTACTTCCGCAGCAACTACCCGCATGTCCCGCTCATCGTGCTGACCGGCTTCCCGGATACCGATATGGCGACCTCCTTCCTCCGGCAAGGCGTGGTAGATTATCTCGTCAAACCGGTCGAAGGCGAGAAACTGCGGTCAGCCGTCGCACGGGCCATGGAACAGCGGGAGCTTGCGCGACTGTAACCATGAGCCTCCACCCTCTTCTATGCCGAGGAGAGGCATTCCCCTCCTTACCCTCCTCGGCACAAGAGTTCCAACTCTGCCATAGGGAGACCGCCTGAATGGAACATTCCGACCCTACCAAGGTCGCCATTCTGGGGGCAGGTCGCGGCGGCCGCGCGCTGTTAGATCTGCTGCACCAAATCCCATCGATTGAGATCGTCGGCATTGCAGACCGTGATCCAGCTGCACCAGGGCTGCAACGCGCGCGTGCGCTTCACATTCCTGTGACCACCAACGTACCGGATTTGATCGGCACCCATGGCGTGCAGCTCATCATGGATGTCACGGGCAATCCGGAGATGGAGACCTACCTGAAGACCCATACACCTCCTACCGCAGATATCCTGAGCGGAGCGGCCTCCCGCCTGGTGTGGAAACTGATTCAACATGAATCCAAACTCGAAGCCGAACTCCTCCAAGCCGAGAAGCTTGCCGGGATCGGCTCATTCGCGGCGGGCATCGCGCATGATATCAACAACCCCCTCCAACTCATTTTAGGCTTGGCGGAAAACCTCGCAGAGGAACGCGACTTGGCTGTTGTCCACGAACAGGCCTTAGACATTGTTGAAGCCGTGAAACGGACGAGTGCCATCTGTCGGGACCTGACCCGCTACTCACGACGCGCATCCCCGCATGAAGACGTATCGGTGTCTATCAATGCAAAGCTGGACGAGGCACTGAAGATCGCACGCTATGCGTCGAGCTTTCACGACATCGAGATGATCAAACGGTACCACCCTGGCGCCGCCGTTAAAGGCAACCCGGATGAGTTCCTACACGTCCTCGTCAATCTCATCACGAATGCGGTCCATGCTATGGAGCAAGGTGGCGGCGCACTGACGCTTGAGACCCACGCCCTTGACGGACAGGTCGACGTCCGGATCTCCGATACGGGATGCGGCATTGCCGCGGATAAAATCCCTGCTATTTTCGAGCCATTTTTCACGACGAAAGCCCCGGGTAAAGGCACGGGGCTGGGACTCTATAACGTCAAAACCATCGTCGATAGAATGCACGGTGTGATTGCGATCGAGAGCAAGATCGATAGGGGAACCACCTTTACCTTGA
>JANYAJ010000552.1 GCA_025361385.1 Nitrospira sp. | reverse complement strand
TGCGGAAGGCGATCGATCAGTTTGAAATCTGCCCCCAACAGCCAATGAACCGGCAACCCGCCGTAATGGAACTTGGCCACCGCTTCGATGGAGGGAAACACCGATTCGAGGATCAGCCCCGCGGCAGGCTTCTGAGAGGCCAGTTCCCCCGCCACAGCCCCACCGAGCGAACGCCCGAAGATGATGAGGCGTTCGAAACGGATCATCCTCGTGCGAGTCAGATAGTCGTAGGCGCCCAACGCATCCAGATAGAGCCCTTCCTCCGAAGGCCGTCCTTGGCTCCGACCATAGCCGCGATAGTCGAACAGAAATACCGACAGGCCTAACTGATAGAGCAGCTTCAGATTCTCCAGCCGATGGATCACATTACCGGCATTGCCATGGCACCAGAGTATGACCGGACGATCGGCTTGTGCTTCGACATACCACCCGAACAGGCGCACCCCATCGATAGACCGAAACCACACCTCTTCAAGCGGCAATCCGCTAAGCCGCGCCCAGTCGCGATCTTGCCAGGGCTCAGGATGATAGACGAAAAATTGATCGAGGATGCTCATAGCAGCTTCGGACAGGTTGGCTTCGCTGTCAGCTCAGAACGACCATCCGATGCCGCCGGATACGATATGGGTCTGGAAATCCAGCTTGATCCGCTGATTGCCGGCGCCGTCACTGTCCCAACTATACTTGGTCGCGAAATATTTGTACTCACCGAACAGAAACAGTTTCTGCGTGACGAAGGTGCGGACGCCGCCGAGAAACTGATAGGCGAAGGCGAAATCGCCTGAACTGCCCGTGAGTCCCACGTTGCCGCTCGTGATGTTCACGTTATAGAGGATGCCGGTCGACGTACCGCCCCCGACGCCGATGTAGGGCTGGATGGTCTCGCCTGGATAACGCAATATCAAGTTGTACATCGTATTGACGGCAATCAGACTACCCTGCGCCTGAGTCGTGCCGGTGCCGGATGTAGTCCGGGGAGCCCTAACGCTTCCGCCAAGTCCGAAGGCTTCAATCTCTGCACCGAGGATTTTCCTCGTAAACCAGGGGTAGGCGTCGAACTTGATCCCGGCGCCGATCGTGCCACGCACATCGGTATGAGGAATTCGACTGCCGCCGACAGAAAGATCTTTATCCTGGGGGAAGAGGCCCATGACATGGCCGCTCAACAAGAGGTCAAATTTCTTGGCTGGTGGAGACGACGGAACCGGCTGCGGAGGCACCTCCTGTGCTAACGCCACACCTACCCACGTCGACAGGATACCTACAAATCCGAATAGAAACAGGAGAGAAACCCCGACAAGCCTGCTCTTCCAAGTCGTTTCTCTCATAGTCGCAACCACATCCACACAATTACGCAGTAGGGAAATGTTCTCCCGGAAGCTAGCACGATCTACTCACAGAGGCAACGACGAGACATTCTCGGCGTAGCCTTCCCAATCGGGCCTTGACCTAGCAACGTTGTCGCTTCTTGGGTATACTCCGCCCCACTCGATTACCATGTCATGAGGTTGTCCATGTCTTCCGTCCCTTCCGCAGGCTCACATACGACTCCGACCCCATGCGACGTCCTCGTGATCGGAGGCGGCCCTGCTGGCTCAACCATTTCGGCTTTATTGGCTGAACAGGGCTGGAATGTCCAGGTCCTGGAGAAGGATCCGCATCCTCGCTTCCATATCGGCGAATCACTGCTCCCTCAAACTCTCCCGATCTTGAAGCGATTGGGTGTGTTGCCCGATGTCGAGAAGATCGGAATCGTGAAATACGGTGCGGAGATGGTCTCGCATCGTTATGACCGGACGCAGATGTTCTACTTTTCCAAAGCTTTCGATGAATCCCAGCCCTATGCCTTTGAGGTCAAACGATCCGAATTCGACGCCATCCTCCTGAAGAATGCCGTCGCCAAAGGCGCGCAGGTCCACGAAGGTGTTCGGGCCGGGCGCGTCGAGTTTCGTCCAGGGACGACGTCAATTGTGCATGCGCAGGACAAGACCGGAAATCCCATGGCCTGGGAGACCAGATTCGTGGTCGATGCGAGCGGGCGCGACACGTTTCTCTCCGCACAGCTGGGAGGGAAGCAGCGCAGCCAAACCCATAACAGCGCGGCTATCTTCGGTCACTTTGAGGGAGTCGGCAGGTTGCCGGGCAAAGACGAAGGAAATATCACCGCCGGTTGGCTCGACCACGGCTGGTGCTGGCTGATCCCTTTCAAAGACGGAACCACCAGCGTCGGAGTCGTCTGCTGGCCTGACTACATCAAATCGCGCACGACTCCCCTCGATCAATTTCTTCTGGACACCCTGCGGCAATCCCCCCCGATTGCCGAACGGTTTCGCCATGCGAAACTCCTCACGCCCGTCTATGCGGCGGCGAACTTTTCCTATCGGCGAAAGACCATGTCGGGGGACGGCTACCTTATGGTCGGCGATGCCTTCGCCTTCATCGACCCGGTCTTCTCCAGCGGCGTCCATTTGGCGCTGAACAGTGCCGTGCTCGGCGCGAAAGTCGTCGAGGCTCACCTGCGCCATTCACCGGACTATGCGCAACGGCTCCGCGAGTTCGAGCGGATGGTACGGCGGGCCATCAACACGTTTTCGTGGTTTATCCACCGCTTTACCCAGCCGGCCTTTCAATCGCTCTTCGTCTCGACCAACCGGCCGCCGAAAATCGAACGGGCCGTCCTGTCGCTCTTGGCCGGCGACGTGTACGAGCAACGACGGGTCCGGTTCCCTCTTTTCCTCTTTAAGGTTTGCTATTACACGGTATTCATGTTGAATTGGAAAGAAAATTGGGCCGTCTCCCGGCGAAGAAAACTCGGTACGTCGACGACGGTCACCGAGGTGCAGGATTACGCCGTTAAGCAACAGTCCTAGGTCAATCAACAGGAGCCGCCACGTGGGACAGAGTCAGACGCAGACGGCCTCCCGAAGAGACCCTTCGCTCTCGGCCTCACCGGCGCTGCCCCACTGTGTATTTCTTGAATCGGCACAGGTGAGCTCCTGGCTGAAGACGCATCACGTGAACCCGCTTGCCATCATCTCGTTTGGTGGCCAAGTGCCCGAGACCTTTCCTTGTCCCGTCATTCACCTCGACCTCCCGGAGCTTGCCGGACCCTCTCGCCTCGAGGTGTGGGGCACAACAGACCAGATTAAGACCTATCGTGACGAGGGATTTTCAGCCTCAGCCAGCGGAAACATTCTCTTTGGGACGGTGACCCTCAACGAACAGCCCGGCCAACCGCTCGAGACCGTGACGGAGCGCGCCTATCGCCGGCTGTTCTCTTGCTTGCACGACTTGTCCTATCAACACATTTGGCGGATCTGGAACTATTTTCCCGACATCAATGGCTTCGCCAACGGGCTTGAGCGTTATCAGGGATTTTGCCTCGGCCGGCACCGTGCCCTTGCAGACATGCTGCCCGGCTTCCCCCATTCACTTCCCGCAGGCACCGCCGTGGGCACCAGGTCTGGTCCCTTGCAAATCTACTTCATGGCGGGAACTCTTCCCGCAACGCACCTCGGGAACCCCAGGCAAGTCCATGCCTACGAATATCCCCAAGATTACGGACCCCGGAGTCCGTCCTTCGCGCGGGCGACCCTGTCTCGATCTGAGACCCACTCGCAACTCTATATTGCCGGGACGGC
>JANYAJ010000102.1 GCA_025361385.1 Nitrospira sp. | reverse complement strand
GACGGATGCCCGAGGTGTCTTGGATCACGTGCTCAATGGACAAGCGGATGTCGGCATCATCTTCGGCCCGGATGCCTATGACAAGAGGGAGCGGGTACGCGTCGTCGCCGTTGCATCAGAGCAAGCCGTCCGTCCGATCATCCATTCTCTGGCGATGGAGCGGTACTGTCCCAATCGTCCCCTGTGCGAAGAGTTCCTCGCGTTTTCCCAGTCTCCGGAAGCTCGAAGCATCCTGAAAGACTTGGGTTATGGTTTGCCCAAACAGGGGAAGTAGCGGGCGCAATATTTTTTGCTCCATGCGACCAGAACACCAGTCAATCATATCGGTATCATGCATCGCGTAAATCGGTAGGAGGTTCGTCATGTACGTTCGGAGGCAGTTGGCAGCCCTGTCGGTTGCCTTTCTCGTTTTGATCGGTCTGGGCTGTGCCCGCATTCCCTACACGACGACGGTGGTGCATGAGGATCAACGTGTCGCCGTGATGCTGCAACGGGAAATCACGCCGGCCGGATATAGCCATCCGGTCCAGATGTCTTCGCAACAGGTTACCGCCATCCTCCGCGGATTTTCTCTGCGTGAACAGCAGCGTCTTCCGCTTCGCTGGTATGCCGAAGAGGCACCGCCGAAGAAGCTCTTCCGGGAGGACGAATTGCAAGTGTTGGCCCCGCAACTAGCCGACGCGTTGCAGAGGGTGGGGCCGGAAGAGCGGGTCTATTTCGAACTCTTTGCGCCTGGTATGAACCCTCGGTACCGGCGGGATGTTACCGGCGGATGGTTGGCCGTGCAGGGTCGCCTGCTCCATTTGACCATCGATTACTTTCATGTTCAGCAACCGCTCTCTGCAGCGGACCCCTACGATCCTAACTATCCGACCCCCTGGACGCCCGAGAACACGTACCTCCTATATTTCGAGCCTGGCCGTTTCTATGCAGCCGGCTTCAAGCCAGATGAACGGGGAGTGGATTTTCGGGAGTTCCTGAAAACGACTCTGTCGCCATAATCGCTTGCTCGCATCAGTGACTGTTCGTGATGCTCATTCATACACACATAACGTATTGCTGGACGAGGGATTTATGAAGAGTGGTCGCATGTGGCAGTTATCCGGGGAGGTGGGGGTAGCATCCGCCTCCTCAGTCGCGGTAACGCGGTGGAGCAGGCTGGTCGGATTCGCTCTGTGCCTCGCTTGCGCAGCCTGGGTTACCCCACAGCCCGGGTTTGCCGCTGATACGGGAAAATTGGTGGAGAAGGATGGGCGCTATGTCTTTGTCGAGAGTATGGATCCGGCGACCAAACTGCTGCTGGAGCGGGCCGTCAAGCAGGGCACGATCACGCAGGAGGAATACGATGCCGTCGTCAGAGAATCGCAGGAGCGAACCTATCTGCTCCAGCCGAGTTTTAAGGCCTGGTATGACCGGGGCTTCAACTTTTCGATGAACGACAACGCCTTCTTTTTGAAAATCCGCGGCCGTATTGCGACTCGATATACCCAGCGCTTTAGAAATGATGCCTGGCGCACGACGGGAGACTCCAAAGATTTTCCGGAACTGCTCGGTGTGTTCGGCGATTACCGTGCGAATCGATCGACCAATGACGCGTCGACGTTCAATCTCAGAACCGCTCGGCTGTACTTCATGGGACATCTCTTCAATCCTGACTTCAAATACTACGTTCAATTGGCCGGAGAGACGAGTGAAAATGCGCAGGCGCCCGGCTCCGTGTCGATGCTCGACGCATTTGTGACGAGCACCCATATCCCATGGCTCAATGTGCAGGTCGGCCAATACAAAGTGTATTTCAATCGATCGCAGATTAACTCTACGGCGGCGATGCAGTTTGCCAATCGCGCCCTCGCGATGGATGCCTTTACGGCAAGCGGGCTGAACCGCCGTGATATGGGAATCACGATCATGAATGATGAAGAGGTATATCCGGTCAATTATTATTTCGGCGTGTTCAATGGTGAAGGGCCTCTCGTAAATCGCTTTGCTCAATTCAGCAGCGAGGAGGCCACCGTGGGTTGTCCGGGAGGACAAACCGGTGGCAATCCCTTTCCCTCTCCGACGGGCTGTCCGGCGAATTCGAGAAATCTCAATGCCAATGTCCGAACCAGCATCAACCAGCTTATGTATACGGCGCGGTTGCAATGGAATATTTTGGGTCGGGCCGGGTATGGAGAAGGCGATATTGCCTACTCAGAGGCTCCGCGAATGGCGGTCGGGGGCGGCTATGCCTATAATCCTGGATTGAATACCAGCACGGATAATGGGTTTGTCGGTATCGACCTGGCGAACCTGAACCTCAGGCGGTCGCTGGCGGTGTTGGGGAATGGGCGAATTCTGGGGCAGGGGATCGTCGACTTCTCCACCTGGACATTGGATTATGCGTTTAAGTATCGGGGTTTTTCGTTCCAGGCCGAATATTGGTTCAGGAACGTGACGCGGCATGAAAAAGGTCTCCCCTGTTTGCAGACGGCTGTGGTGGGAGGACCCTGTACGGCGTTCGCTCCCGGGCAGTTCGGCAATGCCACCGGCTGGTATGTGCAATCGGGCTACTATCTGATTCCACGAAAGCTGGAGGTGGCGGCAAGGTATGCCTACTGGGATCCTGATACCCGTTCAGCCAGTGATCTCATCAAGGAAGTGGACGTTTCGCTCAACTGGTTCCTCAGCGGAACCTATGACCACCAGATCATGCTGACCTACAGCAATATCGCCATGGGGCAGGGAGGCTTTGCGATAGGCCGCAGCGCTCCGCTGCCGGCTGTCGGCAGCAGTTTTCCATCCGGCACGGTGCCATTAGATGTCGGAGCTGCCACCCTGATTGAAAATGCCGTTCGTCTCCAGTATCAAATATTTTTCTAAGGAGTCTGTCCCATGATCCGAGTCATTATCGCGTTGATTGTGTTCGCCATGTCAGGCGTCAGCCTTGCGGTCGCCGAAGAGCTCACGATTGCCGCGGCGTCAGATTTGAGCTTTGCCTTCAAAGAAATCGTGGCCGAATTCGAAAAGACGACCGGCAACCATGTAAAGCTGACGCTCGGATCCTCCGGCAATTTCTATGCGCAAATTCAAAACGGCGCGCCGTTCGATCTCTATTTTTCAGCCGACATCGGTTACCCGAGGAAGTTGGAAGAGGCCGGCTTGACCGTTCCTGGCTCGCTCTATCCCTATGCCGTCGGACGGATTGTCCTGTGGGCCGGCAATGGGTCGCATCTCGATCTCTCCAAGGGGCTGGAGGTCTTGCGTGAACCGACCATCAAGAAGATCGCCATCGCCAATCCCAAACATGCTCCCTATGGCAGGGCAGCAGTGGCCGCGATGGACTATTTCAAAGTCTATGATCAGGTGAAAGACAAGCTCATTCTCGGTGAGAATATTTCGCAAGCGGCGCAATTCATTGAGTCCGGTGCCTGCGACGCGGGAATTATCGCCTTGTCTTTGGCGCTCGCGCCGGCCATGAAAGCTGCCGGACAATATTGGGAGATTCCAGCGGCGGCACATTCGCCGCTGGAACAGGGCGCCGTGATCTTGAAGCAGTCTAAAAACCCGGAAGCGGCGAGACAGTTTTTTGAATTCATGAAGGGCCCTCAGGGACAGGAGATCATGAAGCGCTATGGATTTACGCTACCAGCTTAAGCCCTGGACGAAAGTGATCGGACTGGCCCTGCTCGTGACTGGCGCCGGCTGTTCCGAGGCGGTGTTGCTCACGCATGAAACTGATACCGGCGGAGTCGTGACGTATCTGTTCAAGGAAGACCGGGGCGGCCCTATGGGATCACCACATCGCAGGAACGCGCTGAAGCTCATCGAGGGAAAGTGTCCCTCTGGTTACACTGTTCTCAAAGATGGGGAAGTGCAGGGATACAGCAGTATGTCCAGTGTGGAAGGAGCGGAGGGGGAAGTCAGCGGGCGGCGCTGGGGAATCCAGTTTCGATGTAAGGGTGGGTGAGGCAGCGCTCATGAAAGATCTACAGGCAGTCTTGTGAATTGGACGGCCATCTGGGTCACATTCAAATTGGCCAGTCTGACGTCCGGCGTCTTGCTGGTCATCGGATTGCCCATCGCCTACTGGCTCACCTATTCAAAATGGCGCTGGAAATTCATTGTCGAGTCGGTGGTCGCGCTTCCGCTCGTGCTCCCGCCGACAGTGTTGGGTTTTTATATTCTGGTCGCCATCGGTCCCCACAGCCCGGTCGGTCGATTCTACAGCGATCTTGTTGGGCACCCGCTCCCCTTTACCTTCGAAGGTCTGCTCCTCGCATCGATTCTCTATAGTTTGCCGTTTGCCGTACAACCTTTCGCTGCAGCCTTTGATCAAGTCGATCGCCGGTTGATTGAAACATCTTGGACGCTGGGTGTGTCCAAAGTCGCAACCTTTTTCGAACTCATCGTCCCGTTGTCCATGGCAGGCCTCGTCACCGGCGCGGTTTTGAGTTTTGCCCACACGCTGGGAGAATTCGGTGTCGTGTTGATGGTGGGAGGTAACATCGAGGGTGAAACGCGTACGGTCTCCATCGATATTTACGATGAAGTGCAGGCGCTCAATTATGCCGGAGCTGCCAAGACGGCGCTGTTATTGCTCGCGGTCTCCTATGGGGTGCTGCTGCTGGTCTATGCGATGAATCGAAAGGTGTGGGCGGTATGGCCGCAGAAATGACCGTTGACATGACCAAGACCTTTTCGGGTCGCGCGC
>JANYAJ010000527.1 GCA_025361385.1 Nitrospira sp. | reverse complement strand
GCATGAAGCCTTGTCGTTTGGCCGGGGGGTGAGCACCGAAGAGGAGCCAGCACTCTGGCTCAAGGATTTGACGGGCGCCGTTGACCTCTGGATCGAGGTGGGCCAGCCGGATAAAAAATCTATTCGCCAGGCTTGCGGTCGCGCAAAACAAGTCTACCTCTATACCTATGGCGGTCGTGGCGCCGATCAATGGTGGGAAAAAAATCTGGCCACACTTGCGCGGTTGACGAATCTGACCGTGATGAATCTTCCGCTCGACGGGAGCCGCGCCTTAGCTCAACTAGCCATGCCCAGCATGCAGCTGCAATGCACCATTCAAGAAGGACAGATCTGGCTGGCGAGTGGAGAGCACAATGTGCAACTGGAATTGACGCTATTGAAACAACCGGCCACTCCATCGGGACGATAATGCGGGTGTCGCGATGAAAGACAAGAAACGCGTGCCTACCAGTGGTGAACCCATCCTCTGGAAGAGCCCATTTGCAATTCTGAAGGGCATGGACCTCCCTCTAGCTCCAGAAGGCAAGCCCCCTGTCACAACAGGCGACGCAGCGCCGCCCTCACCGAAAAAAAGCCGTGGGCGGGTGGATATCATGCGCCAGACCGCGCACCGAGGCGGGAAGACCGTGACGGTCGTCACCGGCTTCACCGGCATCAGTCTGGCCGAAAAAGAGACCCTGGCGAAAGATATGCAGAAAGCCTGTGGCGCCGGAGGCACGGTGAAGGAGGGCCGGATCGAAGTGCAGGGAGATCAACGAGACACCGTCTCCCGCATCTTGACCCATGCCGGATTTCGACCGGTGTTTGCGGGAGGATGAGCGTCAGGCGAAGACGGTCTGGCGCGCGTCAGATTGACTTCCTTCCTCGTCCACGGTACAGGATGCATCATTACTCTGACAACGCATACTCACGCTTCATCCATCACTGAAAGGCCACCGCATGAAAAACGTCGAAATGACCATTGCAGGGACCATACTGACCATCAAAGTCGACCTATCCAAAGAGTTCGGGCCCTCGGCTTCGGGAAAGACGATCATCATCGCCTCAACAGAGGGAAATGTGACCATTCCTGACCGCGAAGAAAAAGTCGGACTAAACGTCTACCGGAAAAAGTGATCGGGGCATTGACTCGCGCAGACCTTTCGAGACGATAGGCCCAATAGTCATCCCTCTATACCCACTTCTCGGGCCTGACTGCCTCCTCCATTCAGACGGCGAAAATATTCGACATAATTTTCATGTCAGCTGAAGCCTCGCCTGGTGCGGTCTTGAAAACAGGATTCTGCACTGAAGGAATGATGGCCAGCGCGTGATGATGGGTACGGCAAGCCGATGGGGTGAGCGAAGGCGATCACGGCAATACAGGCATGGCACAGGCTGGAAGGCAACGACCCCAGCGCGCAACCATCGACATGCGCGGCATGCTGCTAACGCACGCCGATGGACGCAGCGGGTGAGGCTTCGGCCAGAACGGCCGAAGCGCAGACGGTCTTACTTCTTCTTGGCAACCTTGGCGGCGCGCTTTTCCTTCACCGTCGTGGCAGGTTTCTTCTTGGTATTTTTCTTCTGCGTCATGCCCTTAGCCATGGAGTCTCTCCTCTGATATGTGGATGAGTCATGTGGGACCGCGATGCAATCGCCACCCCCTCTTCATACCCCAATTACAAAAAAATTGGAATAGGGCCGGCGACCTGCTCTCATCGGTTGACTTCGCTTCCTGCCCCCTGTACAGCTTGCATCATTCGAAGAATCTGTCCATCCGACAGCAGGATCCATCAGGAGGAGCGCGATGGGAAATCCAGAGGGCAATAAAGAGCGTGAGGCGTTTGCCGATGCGATCAACCGTGCCGCATTCAGCAGCGAACGTGTGCTGTTGCGCCGGCGTGGCCGAGCCGTCGCCGCGGTCGTGCCCATTGAGGACCTGCGGCTCCTGGAGGCGCTCGAAAACCGTATCGATCTTGTCGATGCCCGAGCCGCGTTAGCCCAGGCCAACAAGAAGGGCGCTCAGTCGCTCGATGCGATTCTGAAAGAATTGGGACTCTGATAGCACCAGATGATCTCCACCATTCTCCTTGCCCCATCAGCCGAACAACAACTCAGAGCAGTTGAGAAACCGCTTCGGAAGGCCCTCGTGAAATGGCTCAATGCCATTAAGAATCATCCGCGACCCCCAGGCGTCACCACGCTCGAAGGCGAAGACCATCTCTATCGAGTCCGCGACGGCGACTATCGGATTATCTACGCAATTCGTGACAACGATCTCATCGTGCTCGCCATCAAGCATAGCGTGCGGACACCGGTCCCTCGATCCTGAACGACTTCGGCTCACCCACCGTTCTCATCAACACCACGCTGGCAGAATCTCAGAGGAGACCTGCTGCATCGGCCATTGAACAGCGGGGACATTCTTCATGTCATCAATGTGACTACGGGAACAGTGGTGATATAAAAATCCCTTGAAGTGCCGGGAAGCTTGTATTGAAGCGGGAAGAGAATCCAGCAGGATGCTCAAAAAGGCCGTCCAGCAAGGCCGCAGCCGATAAAAGCACCGGAGGCGTAGCCTTTAGGCTACGTTGAGGATGCTTTCGAGGTGAGAACGCCGCTGGCGGACTTTTTCAGCATCCGCTAGGGCTCACCGCTGGCAATGTCTCTATAGTACGACTCCAACATGGCCCTGCGGGCTGGCACAACAAGCACCAACTGGCGTTGATCCAACGTGTTGGCACAATAAAGATAGATCCCCTCCGCTGCCTGCCCAAGCTCGACATGCAGTTGACGGCCATCCGGCTCCTGCCTCGTCGTCTCGTGAAGAACCTTCTTGTCGCGCAATTGTTCCCAGACCATTTGTGCAGAAGGCCAATGGTTCTCATAGAGCGGCACGCCAGGATCGGCTGAGCCTGGTTCCAGCTTCGTTCGATCGAACGGACGACCTTCGTCTGGCTCTGGTGATTCATCCCAATGAAGGGGACGCGATATTCCCCTCCCCAACAGATACAGGGGGCCATCGTCGGCAACTTCTTCGACGAGCCGGTAGCGAATCGATTCCGGCGGCTCGATCAGATCAAACCCTCGTGCAGCCACAGCCCGTTGTAACGGGATTCGCCTCGCCAGCTGACGGGTTTTCTCAAACAGGATCATGCGCCCATTGATCGAGAGCCGCGGGCTCAGACAATCAAGCCTCGTGCCGATTCCTGTTCGCCTCTCAAAGTCTGCCTGCTGATGACTCTCCCTGACACGCTCGAAGGTGCTCCAACTGCGACTGGGAAGACCAGGGTCCTGTTCCGCTTGCACCAGGGCATGCGTGGCAAGGATCAGATCATAGGAGGGATTGGACGCGATGTGCTCGAGATCGAGACAGTCGAATCGCACATTGGTCAGGCCCAGGGCTTGAGCTCGTTCTTGCGCACGTTCAATTGAGACAGGCGAGCGATCGATTCCGACGAAAGTCTTGTCGGGGTGCTGCTTCGCATAGAACGTCGTGAGGATGCCGACCCCACAGCCCACATCCAATATAGATCGGGCCACACCGATGCGATCCGCGACGCGAAGGCCGATGGCAAGATAATAGTCGTACCGTTGACTATACAGAACCGGCAGGATATTCGGATGGGCCGTGGCATCGTAAAATGCGATCTCGTCGGCAGCAGATCCACGACGCTTCTCTTCCACCTGCCGATGTAACGTTGTGAGGTCTTCAGAAGAGAGCGTTTCCCGCTGCCACTGGAAATAGGCCTCGTCCGACGTGAACTGCCGGAGACCCCACCAAGCCAAATGTGAATGGAGCGATGGCACCCGTGAGTCGTTGGTCATGAATGCAGCCTTGGCCCGCCTGCTCAACAGGTTTTCCAGCGAGGCCGCAGGTAAGTCGAAACCGGAGGCGTACCCTTGGGGTACGTTGAGGATTTCGATGAGCCGAGAACGAAGCTGGGGAGCCTGTTCAGCAGGCGCCTACGGCCTTTTGAGCATGATGGCGTCAAAATACGTCTCCGGCACCGGGTGTGGGAAACGCAACTGACCTGAGCCGAACGACACATACTTTTCGCAGGTCAATTGCTCAAGCCCAATCGGCCCCTTGGCATGGAGACGCGAGCCACTGAGCCCGATATCGGCGCCCATCCCGTAGCTGTCGCCGGCATTAAGCCGGGACGACGCATTCACGAAGACGGCGCTGGCATCCACTTCGCGCGTGAACCGCATGGCCGACTCATAACTTGTCGTCGCGATCACGGCAGTGAGACAGGGGCCATGCGCCACGATATGCGCCAAGGCCTCATCCAGGTTCGCGACCATTTTGACCGCCAGCACAGGTCCCTGAAATTGGGTCTGCCAATCTTCCTCCTTGGCCGGGATAATGGAGGCATGTCCGGTCATTGCCATTTGCCCCATCAACGCCATCGTCTTGGGGCAAGCTCGCACCTCGACCTTAAATTCTTCCAGCATGCGGTTGATCAGTGGAGGGAGAAACTGTCGCCCGATGACCTGCTGCACCAGCAGCGTGTCCATCGAGTTCGACGCAATGGCCTTCTGCACTTTGGAACTAATCGCCACGTTTTGCGCCATCGGCATATCGGTGTCGGCATCCACATACATATACGTGAGCCCGCCATCGTTGCAAAGCACCGGCATCTTGGCCTGTTCGACCACGGCTTTGCGGAGGCCGGCCCCGCCACGCGGAATGATCGCATCGAGACTCTTGCCGGACCGGATCAGCTCGACCGCCACCTCTTTTTCAGGACGGTCGATGATGATCCATGCGCCGGCCGGCACCCCGTTCGCTTCCGCAGCTTCGCGCAGTCCCGTCCCGATCGCCTGTTGCGTCAGCCCCCATTCCGGCGCGCCACGAAACACACAGAGATTGCCCGATTTGAAACAGAGCGCAATCGACTCCACCGTAATGAGCGGACTCAGTTCTGAGATGACACCGATCACTCCAATCGGAACACGCACACGGCTGACTTGCAGTCCGTCCGGTCGTTCCCAGCGAGACGTCACGGCACCGACTGGGTCGGGCAGGTCCGCGATCATGCGGAGGCGCTCAACCATGTCCTTGATATCGTCCGTCGTCATACGCAAGCGGGCGACGGCCGCTTTCATTCGATCTTTCATGACGTCGGCTTCAAAAGACTTCCCGACCGCATCCACATCTTTTTCGTTCGCCGCCAGAATGATGTCTTCGTCAGCCGCCAATCGATCCGCCATTGCACGTAGCGCCTTCTCTTTCACAGGGCCAGAGAGCAACGCAAGTTGCCGTACGGCATTACGACATTCTTTCAATACCTTATCAATGTATAGCTTAACTGGAACCTCAGGCATTTTAATCCTCGTGAGACGTAAAGCGTGACCCAACACGATCCATGCGGCAGAACGAACGGGAGACTATAACATGCGTTTTTTCTGACAGTAAACAGGACTATGCCGAACCGCCCGAGATCTTCAGAAGTCTTAGCCGCTCTTCTTCACGGGCGACGCGCCATCCAACCCATCCCCAGAACAGGGCCAGTGGGACCAGAACCCAGGCCATCTGCCCCGCCGTGACACCCAACGTCTTCACTCCGCTCACCATCCAGCCCGTCGTCGCATCGCCTCCGCGTGAGACCGCGGTATCGATAAAATTCTTGGCCTTATATTTCTCCTCCCGACTCACCACCGTAAACAACACCTCGCGCGCGGGCTTGGCGATGGCATATTCCCCGACTCGCCGCACGATGGTAAAGAGCACAAAGGCGACGAGGAACGGCATGACGGCAATCAGACTAAACCCCACGGCGCTCGCAACGGGAAGCACGACCAGCGCCGATACCAACCCAAACCGACTGATCATACGACTCGTGACGGTCATCTGAACGAGAAATGTCAGCACGTTCACAACCAAATCGATGAGCGCAAACAAACGGGTACGCCCTTGCGGGGAGGGAATCTGTTCACTCACCAGCCGCATTTGCTCCAGATACAAGAACGTCGCGGTCGTCGTCAGGAAAAACAGATAGAGACAGATGCCCAGAAGATAGGGCGACGAGAGCGCCAACCTGACCCCCGCCCAGATGCTCCCGCCGATCGGT
>JANYAJ010000447.1 GCA_025361385.1 Nitrospira sp. | reverse complement strand
GCTAAGACAGCAAATAAACCCGCATGCCGTAGGGCAGAAACTACTTCATTTTCATTGTAGTTAACTGGACCGGTGTGGGTGTTATTGAATCGGCGCACCAGCGCTTGATAACCCGTGTGCGTAAAGCTGCTGAATATCTCCCATTGCCTACACTTTAGCTGCGATAAGACGCTTGTAGGAATACCAAGCTGGTTCTCAATCAGTTTCAGAATGGTGCCAAAGCCAATATTCAAATTTTCATTCTCGTATTTGATTATGTTTTCGCTTGAAGCCACATGCCGCAGCCACAATCCCTTTACGAGCGCCTCGAATTCGACCCGTAACAGGGAGTACATAGAGCCAAACAACTCGGATTTTCCGAGCAAGCAGATTGCCGCATGGTGCTCTACAGCGAGATCGAAACATGGATGGGCCAACTGTTGATTTCGTGACGGCAAATTGTAAGGACAAGACAGATTGTTGTTAATCCACTCGACCAGCTCCACCTGTCTTTTCAGCTCGGCAAGAATGCTCATGGGCTATAACAATGATTAGATGTATACGCATCTTAGGCGGATCAGAATAACCTCGCAAGCTCCAGCCATGCAGCCAGTCACATCTTGGATTTAATCAAAGAAAAGTTTCTTCTAGCAGGATGCTCAAAAAGGCCGTCCAGCAAGGCCGCAGCGAGTGAGGGCCTGAGGCGTACCCTTGCGGTACGTTGAAGGCCTGAACGATGCGAGAACGCAGCTGGCGGCATTTTTCAGCATCCGACAGCCAGGGTTTAGTGGAAGGCCAAAACCGGGCAAGGCATCTTGTGCAACAAGGCATGAGACACACTGCCGAGTACGAAGCGAGTGATTCCCTGCCTGCCGCTGGTACCCATCAGAATTAGATCAGAGCGAAGTGTGCTGGCTTCCTGCAAGATCATAGCGGAGGGAGTCCCGAGTACGGCTAGTCCCTGCGCCTGATACCCTAAGGCGCGGAGACGTTCTGTGACGCTGTCGATGTAGCCGCGCGCACTCTGTAAGGCCTGCTTCTCCAGGGTCTCGGCGGCAGCGGCTTCGACCGGCCAGGGCGGTTGTGTCGAAGGCAAGACGGTTAGTAGCGTAAGCTCAACCGGATCGTGGAACGGTTTCAACTGCAGAAAACGAATGGCGGCTTCCGCGTCTGATAGGCCCTGGAGCGGCAGTAAGATGTTTTTCATGGCTTTGACCGGGCCGTTCACGATCAGCGTGGCGCAGGGGGCCAGGGTGAGGATGCGGTGGGATACACTGCCAAGCAGCCGCTCCTTGATGGGACCAAGGCCCCGTGCTCCTATCACGATGAGATCGGCCCGTTGTTCCTCGGCTGTTGCCACGATCACTTCTGCGGGAGATCCGACTCGAAGCTGTTTCGTCGAAGGGCCTGCGTGCATGGGGAGGAGGGACTGCACCCGGTCCAGCAGCCGTTCGCCGTCTTCCCTCATGCTCTGTTCGAGAGACCGATAGAGTTCCTCCGCCACCTCAGGCACCATCATGGGATAGGCTGGTCTCGGGACGTCCAGGGCATGAAGCAGGGTCAGTTCCTCTGCCCGGGCCAAGTATTTCATGGCATGCACGGCCTCATAGGCATTATCCGATCCATCGACCGCGAGCAACGTTTTCATCGGTGTGACTCCTTTGTTGCCGTCACGCCGCCCTCATGCTGGGCAGCATGAAAGTAGCGTTGAAACCAGGCGAGTGCCTGCGCTGCGACCTGTTCAAGTGTGCCGGGTTCTTCGAAGAGATGTGAGGCGCCTGGTACGATCACCAGGCGTTTCTGGCAGGCGAGAAGGCGGTAGGCCGTTCGATTCATCTCGATGACCGGCTCGTCGTCTCCCCCGACGATCAACAGAGTCGGCGCGGCGACCGACGGGAGATAGGGTTCTGCCAGATCTGGTCTGCCACCCCGTGATACGACCGCCATAATCGATGAGGGATCGCGGGCTGCCGCCTGCAGGGCTGCTCCTGCTCCGGTACTGGCGCCGAAGTAACCGATGCCCAGGTGCTTCGTTCGATCATCGTGCGTAAGCCAGGCTTTGGCCAATAGCACTCGATCTGCCAACAGGTCGATGTCGAAGACCTTGCGGCGGTCTTCCGCTTCATCCGGAGTCAGGAGGTCCAGCAGCAATGTGGCCACCTGTCCTCGCTGGAGATAACGGGCGACGACATTGTTGCGCGGACTGAATCGCCCGCTGCCGCTTCCGTGGGCGAAGACCACTATTCCGATTGCCTGCGCTGGAAGGCCGAGGATTCCCTCAAGGGACATAGCTCCTCGCGTAATTCTGACAGTCTCTTCATTCATGGGAGCCCGTCACGTTTGCCGAACCGGCATCACAACATTCGCGATTCCATCGCGATCAAAGCTATTCCAGGCTCAATGGCATTCCGTGGGGCAGAAAAATACCAAATAGACTCCTACCCCAATCCCGAGCAGGACCGCTCCCAGTAGCCACCACTGTGCTCGTGTCATATCTTGGCCTCCAACTGTTTACGACAACGAATGTCAGCAAGTCCGATGCCTCTCCTGGAGAAGGGGTACAGGCCTGAGGGGGTGAGCTGTATCATGAGGAACGAGAGGCGGTTGACGTCGTTTGTCTTCTTGCCTCTCAGGGCTAACGGTCCACGCTTCACGGCTTCTGTTGCCTTCCGCTACAGTGTGACTCTTCACTCTGTAGCAAGACACCCCCGAGCAACATGCCAAGAGCTGATGGCGTATGGCTGATGGCCAGACAAGAAAGACAAAGCCGTTGTTTCCACGCAGCTATCAGCCTTCAGCCTATGTCAGTGGCACCAGCCTTGCGATGTTACAAGGGTGAGTCAATCCTGTGGGAGGTGATATGGCTGCGTTGCTTTTTACGAAGATATTGGTGCCGGTAGATTTTTCTACTTGTTCTGAAGAAGCCTTCCGGGTCGCGTTGACCATGGCTCGGACGTTTCAAGCCAAGATCGTGCTGCTGCATGTCATCGATACAAGTGCCTTGGCGACCTTCAATCAGCTGGGACTCTTGGCGGTGCCTTCAGATGCACAGGGCCAGAAGCGGCGGTTGCGTCATCATGCCCGGCTCAACGTGCGGCGATTGCTTGAATCAGAATCGGCTGAGGGCGTGGCGGTGACGCGAGTGGTTTTGGAGGGCGCGCCGTTTACGGAGATCGCGAAGACGGCTCGAACAGAAAAAGTGGATTTGGTCGTCATGGGGAGCTACGGGGGGCGCTCGGGTAGCGTGGACAAGATTTTTTTCGGCAGTACGGCGGAAAAGGTGGTGCGGACCGCTGGTTGCCCGGTGTTGACGGTTCCGCTGCCGGCGAAGACGAAACGATAACTCGAGAATAGGAGGTAGGCATGACTCGTGAGAAAGCACAACGGTGGGGATGGATCCTTACGCTCGTGATCACATGTGGGTTTTGGTGGGAGGCGGCAGCGCCGGTCTTTTCGCAGTCTGAACAAGTCGTTGAGATCACGATCAAAGACTTCAAGTTTGTGACCAAGCAGGGGGCGCTTCGCCTCGGATTCCCTGCCGTGATCAAGGTGAAGAATGAGGATGCCGAACGGCATGACTTTGGTTCGACCATGTTTGAAGGCATTTCCACTCAGATCGAGAAAGACGGGGTGATCGTCTACGGACAGGGTCTGAGCGGAGTATTTCTTGATCCTAAGAGGGATGCGTCCATTCGGTTTAATATGTCGAGGCCTGGCCGACATGAGTTTCGGTGCTCGATCCATCCGAATATGAAGGGTGAGTTGTTGTTGCTCAGTGTGGAGGCGGTCTAAGCAATTTGCAGGTTGCTGAAAAGTCCGCCAGCATATGAAGATCGGT
>JANYAJ010000444.1 GCA_025361385.1 Nitrospira sp. | reverse complement strand
ATCTCTGCTGCCAGCTCTTTTGCAATATCTTTTAAGTTCGGGCGATAGAACATATAGCTGCTCGACCGTTCATGGCGTGCCTTCCAGACGGTGGTGCCGGTTGTGGCATCGACAAGACGAATGCTCAGGCCCACTCGTCCGACATTATCGCCTTCCTTGCGCATGTATTCCCAGGAGTTCACTCGGACGACTAAGAAGGAGTCCACGTTCATCGCCTTGCCCAACTTCAGTGCCGAGTCCTTGTCGGATTGGCCGGTCATTTCCAGGCGTGAAAAATAGAACACCAGCGCATCGAACGCTTCCTTGGACGCCTGGAAAATATCCGTCACATTTTCGGGAGACACGACGCGCTCGATATTGGCCACCTTATTGAGCGCGCCGGATAAGACTTCTTGAATATCCTCGCGTGCGCTGTCGTATTGGCTGGCCATGGGAGGGAGCACCGCAATGGCTTGAGGCCTGAACATTCTCGCCCCTGGTCCTTCCCAGACTTCCTGTAAGCCGCCACAGCCGGCAATCAGGAGCGGAAGTACACAGAGGAGGATGGCACGTCGTAGGTGCTGAAGCATGAACATGGGTTCAGTATACCATTAGAACGTCAAAGAGAGGGACAGAGAGCCCAAGGCTCCCTTCTCACGAAAATCATACCCACCTCCGAGATCCATACGAAAGGCAAAGATGCGTAGGCCAAGCCCTGCAGTGGGGGTAAAGGGAGTATTGGCATCTTTCATATTTTTGAAAGCGCCAACCCGAAAGGAAAGGAACTCAGACAAAATGGTCTGCTCCGCGCCAAGGCTCAAGACCTGACTCTTCACTCCTGGCACAAAGGTCTTATTCGCCGTGGCATCGACATCCGCCGTTAAGGTGAGAGAAGAGTAGGGGTTGATGGCCATACCGCCACGGACTTGTGGGCCCAACTTGAGTTCGCCTCCGCCTGCGGCATTGAAGGTCGGTTGATTAATGTCTTTAGCCACTGCACCAAAGCGGAGCCATGAGGAGGGGCGGTAGATAGCACCCACGTCGATTCCGAAGGCCGTCGAAATGGCGGGTTTCCCAAAGTTGTCCGTCACGGATACATCGGTTCCTCCTGTGAGGGTCGTGCTGCCACTGTAGGATGCACCTTGAATGATTTTTCCCGTCACGCCGATGGCAAATGTCTTATCGGAGAACGCATAGGCATAGGAGAATGCCAGCTGTCTGGCCTCCAGGCCCCGGAGCGCCATCTGTCCTGCAAGACTAATGGGAGTGTTAGGGCCACCAGGTTGAGTGACTTGCACGGGAGTAGAAAGAAACCCACCGCCAGTAGCGACATCCGAAACGTTAAATCCCAAAGCATGTTCGCCTAAATGACCTTTAATATATAAGCCAGCCGACCCATTTAACGAAACATTGGCACCTGGTTTATTGATTCGAGCGGCAATATCTTGCGCCTTAGCCCGATTAGTGTCAGAGGTGTCGGCCGTGTTAAATTTTTCGAGGTCGTGGATGGCGTCAGCGATGCCGAGACGATCGATGACCTGAGCTCCGCCCAGGATCCTGATATCCACCGTCTGCGTCATGGCTAAGCCAGCCGGGTTCCAGTAGGTAGCTAAGGCATCGGTTGTCACGGCGACACCAGCGCCCCCCATGCCTATGGCGCGAGGACCCACCGTGACGAATTCCACTGCACATACTTGTGCGGGAAGCGCCAAGATCGTCAGAGACACAACCGTATAGAGCAACCGTGAATAGATCATTAGAAAGCCACTTCCAAGGAGTTGAGGTATTTTGCTGAGTCTATTGGATGAAACAGCTCTCGTCAAGGTGAGACGAGGGGACCCTCGCGCAGGTAAACGGGGGGATTGTACTGTCTTGGGAGTTTGAGCGAAAAGATCAGATGCTCTGGCCGTTCTTAGACGATCTGGCCGTCCTGCATCTGTATGATCCGGTCGGCTTGACCTGACAGCTTATCGTTATGGGTCACGATGACGAACGTCGTTCCGCGGGCCTTGTTCAGTTCGCGCATCATCGCAAAGAGGGCGTCGCCCGTATGGGTATCCAGATTTCCCGTCGGTTCATCGGCCAGAACAAGATCGGGCTTCTGCAAGAGGGCTCGTGCTACTGCCACGCGTTGCTGTTCACCACCGGATAATTCACCAGGCTTGTGATGCAGGCGGGATCCCAACCCGACTTCCTGTAACAAGGCGATGGCTTCAGGTTCAATATCTGCTTGTTGCCGTCGCTGGATCAGTGCCGGCATACAGGCATTCTCAAGTGCGGTGAACTCCGGCAGGAGGTGGTGAAATTGAAAGACAAACCCGATCCGCCGATTCCGAAATTCTGCCTGCTCATTTTCCGACATCTGAAACATATCCTGACCGTCGAAGTGGACCGTGCCTGTCGTGGGCCGATCGAGCATCCCGATAATATGGAGGAGCGTGCTTTTTCCGGCTCCCGACGCCCCGACGATCGAGACGAGTTCGCCTCGTTGAATGTCCAGACTGATGCCTTTCAGCACCGTCAGCTCATTCCCGCCCATAACAAATGTTTTTGAAAGATCAGTGACACGAATCATAGACACCAAGCGGGCTAAGTGGTGAGACGAGTTTATTCATAACGAAGGGCGGCTACCGGTTCGAGTTTGGCTGCCTGACGAGAAGGGAGAAGTGTCGCGGCAAAGCTGATGAGGATCGCCGAACCGGCAACCAGGAGCACATCGGAGGCCAACACGTGCACGGGTATGCGTGAAATGTAATAGACCGTCGGATCGAAGGTCCAAAACGTTTGAATCAACCAGAGAAAGGCATACCCAAGCGGAATGCCGATGGCGGTGCCGGTCAGCCCGATGATCAGCCCGTTCAGCATGAAGATCCGGCGAATACTCTTCTTCGTCGCCCCCATCGCTTTCAATATGGCGATCTCTTTTTGTTTTTCGGTCACGATCATCGTGAGTGTGCTGACGATGTTGAACGACGCCACGATGGTAATCAGGACCAACAAGAGAAACATCATCGTCTTCTCAAGCTTCAAGGCAGAAAAGAGGTTGCGGTTCATCGCCATCCAGTCGCGCGCCCCGTAGGTAAATCCCAAAGCATGTTCCACTGATCTGGCGATCTCATCGGCGCGAAAGACGTCGGTCACCTTGATTTCGACGCCGGTGACCGAGCCGTTCATGTTGAAAAACTTCTGCGCCTCGGCGAGGTCGATATAGGCCAGCGAGGAGTCGTATTCATACATGCCGGATTGAAAAATACCGGCGACGGCGAAGGTCCGGATCTTCGGGACCATGCCGATGGCACTAATGGGACCAGCAGGAGGAGAGACGACATTCACCGTATCCCCCATAAAGGCGCCGAGTCGCAACGCGAGTTCTTTTCCCAGGATAATGCCGGGCTTTTCCGTTTCGACCAGCGTTCCAGTTGGATCGTCAGCCGGTGGTTGCTTGATTTTGATTGGCTTCTGGAGATCGCTCAACTCACCTGCCGAAAGATTCTTGGCCAGCTCCGTGACTTTC
>JANYAJ010000395.1 GCA_025361385.1 Nitrospira sp. | reverse complement strand
ATTCTTTTTTCCTCTTCTCTTTCTCCTGCGCATCGTTGGGTTGACGGCGGTTGAGTTGCTGTGCCCTGCAAGAAGGGTGAGCTATCGCAGCGTCCTCCTCCCCGACGTTGCCGCATTTTTTGCGTACCAATACGTAGTCATGCCGTGGGCCGGTCAGATTGATCACATGATTAATGATCATGTGATAGTGCTCAAGCCGCATCTGCCAGATGCCTTGCTCGGCATGCCCCTGTACGCACGAGTCATCTGCTATTTGGTGATTGGAGACCTCGGTCAGTATTGGATTCATCGGTTTCTGCACGCGAAGTATATTTGGCGTATTCACAAGTGGCATCATTCGCCAACCTATATGTATTGGCTGGCCGGCGTTCGCGCGACAGTGCCGCAACAGGTACTCGTCAATATCCCGCACATCATGGCTTTTACCTTTCTTGAGCTCTCGCCTTGGTGGATGGCGCTGGCCATCGCATTGCTCCACATCTTCCAGAATGACTGGATGCATTTGAACGTCGCGTGGCGACTCAAGTGGATGGAATGGTTGCTTGTGACGCCTCGCTATCATCACGTTCATCACAGCAGTAATCCAGAGCACTACCTTGCCAATTTAGGTATCTTGTTTACAGTGTGGGATCGCCTGTTCGGAACCTATGTCAATCCGGACGAGGTGAAGGAACCACTCTCGTTTGGGATCGGTGAGAAAGTGCCGCTTGTCCGTCTGGCGTTAGGAGTCTGAAGACAGCGTGGCCCTCGAGAGCCTGCCGGGTAGTCCACGTGACATACGGTGAGCTGTTTGTCCCCCCATTCGCGATCAACTGCAAAGTACTGGGGTTCGAGGTGCAACCCCAGTGCGGCCCAATGGCCACAGACCATGGTGACATCTGAACGGCGTCGATGGGGGAGCCTGAACCAGAAGTAGCAGGCATCTAATCGGATGGCCGGAGACCTTGGGCATCTCACCGGCTGGCGGGCACGTGCGCGTTCCGGTCAAGGACAGCAAGTTGCTTACAAACCTTTCAACCCCTGTACTCCTACGATTTTGCTGAGGGGTTGGCCGATGAAACAGGCTGTGGAGGAACGCCCTATAGTTTAGGTCTCCCAGTACTGCCTCGGCTTTCTGCGCCAAGCTGATTGACTCATCAATCGGTATCGGGGTTGGCTCCCATTGTGACGGTTAAGTCCTGATCCTACGCCCTCCTCGGCCGCTCCGGCGACTTCGCGCCAAAATTCGTAAGCCCTATGCCCATCTGAAGACCGATGCTCTCCAAGTCCGTCAGTGCGACTAAGAAGGAGTCGAGCAAAGCAAGAGTTCCACCGATTTTGAAAGTTACCACTATCAGGCGGCTGAAGAGCCCACAACGTCGTTCTCGGTCGAAACAATTCACAATACACCCTAACGCGTGCAGCCCGACCGTTTGCAAGGCCACAAGCGACTTCCGTACTTCGTGCGTCACGTCGTAAGGTGGATTTGATAGGGCGTCGCACTCGTGAAGGGTGTTGAAAGAGTCCCATATTGTTCAGCTAACGCGATGACATCGATCCCCATATAGAGTTGAGGCAGGTGTTGCAGTCGGACAAGCCCGCTCCGTGCAAGTTTCTGCGAGGCTTGTTCATGGCCGAGGAATCGCTTGAGATTCGCAGCGGCGAGCTGGATGAGGGCTTGGAAGAAATTTCCTTGCTCGGTGCCCTGGCCCGCGGCATGCCAAAGACCTTCGAGCACTTCGTGGCATTCCCACCAGTAGGCGTAGTTGTAGAGGTCGATCCCATAGAGATAATCTTCCGACCGCTGCCAATGTTCTCGTGGAAAGGCGCGTAGCTTCGGTTCCGGCTGACCGTAGGAATGGCCTCGGGGATTGCGCCGCGGGTGCGGATTGTTCCCCGGAAGGAATCGATAGGACGGAAATGGCCTCATTGAGTAACGAGGCCAAGTCGGATCAGGAGGCTGAGGCTCTATCACGAAGGCGCTCGTTGGATGCCCGTGACCTGGAAGATGTGGCGATCGTGCAGCCGCACCGCAGTCAGTTCTTTTCCCCATACGCAGCCACTGTCGATGGCCAATAGGTTGGGCTCGATGTGCAATCCCAACGCAGCCCAATGTCCGCAGATGACCGTAGTCTCGGTCTGTTTTCGATTTGGAATTTGGAACCAAGGGAAATAGCCGGCGGGTGTC
>JANYAJ010000394.1 GCA_025361385.1 Nitrospira sp. | reverse complement strand
CGTAAATTCACGAAGAGGATACTGGTTGCTCCAAGGCTAAACCGAAAACGTTCTCCTTCTTCAAGAGTTTTGGCCAAGCGGAGCGATTCGCCCGCCGCCGCGACACGTTCTTTGGCACGTTCGAGGGCGGAGAGGGCATTGTCGACATCGATGAGTACTTGTTGCTCGCGGAATTGCTGCATGAAGACAAATCGGTCTGCCTTGCCTTGCGCTTCCAGGACTTCGCCGCGGCTCTTTCGCTGGAGGATCGGAATCTTGAGCTCCAGTCCAAAGCGGTAGCCGAGCCCCAGCACGAACTTCTCCGGTGCGCGCGCGGGCGCTGCCTCAGCATCCAGGCTAGGGAGGAGGTTGTTCTTGGCCAGCTCCAGATCGATATTGTTGAGTTTGGCTTCGATGCCGATTTCCTTAACCTCCGGCCGGTCGATCTTCGCTTGGAGTTTATGGGCGTGGATCGTGTCAGGCGCCGGTACGAGCATGGCAGACGGGAAGTTCGGGGCTCGATCCAGATGCGGCGAGACTGGCGCATTATTCTCCCAGAGGAACATGGACAGCTTCAGCTGTTCTTGCTCTACCAGCCGTTGCACGACGATGGCCACTTCCCGGCGGCGCTGCACCTCCTGATTGGCCTCGACCACGTCGAGCGGCGCAACGGCCCCTGCCTTGGCGCGGCCTTCAACCTGTCGATACCGCTCTTCGGCCACTCCTACGGCCCGGCGTTGCACCTCTGCAAGTTTTACTGCGGTGACCCAATCCCAAAATTGTGTGGCAGCGGCAAGAAACAGGTCCTGTCTTGTTTGAGAGATCTGGACCTCGGCCTTTGGGTTGGCCAATTCGGATCGTTGGAGTTCGGCATTTTCTGGATTCACCATGAGGCCTCGAAGCAGCGGAAGGAAGCCTCCGAGGAGGACTTGGTTGTTGCCCCCGCCGAATGAAAGATCGGGAATCTTGGCATTGCCGATGGCTTCACGGACTCCGGCACTGTAGCGGAAGCCCCAGGGGTGGCGGGCCTCGATGAGGGTGTCGTTGAATCCCACTGTTTGGGTGCCTTGTTCCGGGTGTGAACTGGAGATGAATCGTTCGATTTCCGTATCGTTCACGAGGGTGGGCTCAAAGGCTCCTAGCGCCTTGAGCATTTTTCCTCGTGCCATGGTTTTCTCTGTGCCGGCTCCCCTGAGGAGTGGATGCGAGCGATCGATCCAGGCGTGAATCTCTTCCACACTCAAGGGAATCGGCGGGAGCGATTTCGATTTCATCGGCTCTTCCGCAGAGGAAGGGGGGGGGCAGAGTCCGATCGAACCCAGGAGCAGCAGGACCGGGAGATAGTGACTGGAATTCATGAGACAGACTCCTCTCGTCAGATTAGGTGCGCGATTGCTGGAGGGTTAGACCCGGAGCGGAAGGGCGATATCGGTTGTGATGCAGGCCTATTGAGACGAGACAACACGACATGCGCCGCGCTTATTTTGCACCTCGCCCTGCTTTCGGCAAGAGAGTATCGATCAGGCTTGGTGGGCGCTCTTGGTAGTCTGGCGGGAAGAGATTGAAGCGCCGCCAGAGCTCGTACCACAGGGGGACCCGGTTCAAGATGACCCATCCCATGGCTTTGCTTCCCTGGCGGACATGTTCCTGCGGGGGCCAGGTCCGATCGTCGGGATCCGGGACCACCCAGAAACGAAAGTTTCCCTTGCCGTCGTCGACTTGGTCGATGACCTTGATGACGCCACCATAGGTCCCGGCCATGATCTCCGGCCAAGCCGGGAGAGGAATAGCTGGAATCCCATAAAACAAGACGCGTACCTTCCGGCCTACGTTGAGCAGCGGAGCGTCCATTCCGTCAGCCACCATCTCGATGGCTTTGTCAGCACTCGCCGGAGAAAGCTTCACGAGTTTGTCCCCTGGTCGGACGGTTTCACCGGCACCGGCTTGAGCCATCTTTACCACGGTGCCGTCGATCGGGGAGAGGATGTGGCCGGCGAGCCGTCGTTGTTCCGCGTTGGACGTCCGCAATGAGACATCGGCCAATTGATCGGTGGCTTTGGCTGCTTCGCCGATAGAGGCCTCACGGGCCGCTTCTGCGTCGAGCAATCGTTGCAGGACTTCGGCGCTGACCTGGTCGCGGCCGAATCCGAGAGCCTTCATGGCCTGTTCTGCTCCCCTGAGATTGGCTTGTGCTCCGCTCAGATCGGCTTTGGTGGCAAGCGCCGATTGAATGGTCAACTCGAGTTCGCGTTGCGACACGAGGCCCTGTTCCGCTAACTGTTTGTGCCGGTCCACGTTCAATTCGGCTGTCGCGACCGCAATTTTTGCTGCTTCGACTTTCTGGTAGGCCTCCCGGACCTTATTCTCAGATTCGATCACGCGTGCCTGGGCGGACGGGACCGCGGACTTGACGAGGTTCTGCATCTCCTTGATCCGTTTATCCAATTGCTCGGCGCGGGCGAGCGCCGCTTTGCGACTTTGATCCAGTGCCTTGCGTCGTTGGTCTAGGAAGGAGAGGAGGTCTGGAGACATGAAATTAGGATCGTAGTCGTCTAACTCAAGAATGAGATCCCCTTGCTTGACGCGCACCCCCTCAAAGATGTGCCACTTCTTGATCCGTCCGGTAATCTGCGCTTCAATATACTGTGGACGTTCGGAGGGCGTGTAGGCGGAGAGTTGTCCGATGACGGTAATCGTCTGAGTCCAAGGAACGAAGGCGATGATCAAGAGAAACAGGAGTACGAGTTTGATGGCGAGGCGCGAAGAAAATCGAAGACGCTCGGGGATTTGGACCGCTTCCCAGGACTGAAGCTTCCTGGACGTCGCAAGTTCGTCGATGGCGATTTCATCCAGGCCGGTGTCTCGCCTGACGAGGGAGCGAACTTTGTTCCGCAAATCCTGTGTGAAGCGTGCCACTGACTTCTCCTCGACAGAGGCAGAGAAACGACTACCACGGATCCATCATAGTGGAAAGCCGATCACCCGGTCAATTTCTCTGCAGGAATCGGCTTTTGCTGGTAGGGCCTGCTTGACCATCCTTCAGAGAGTCGATAAGGTGGGGGCTCCGTCGAGAGCCGTAAGCCCGAGACCCACGAGAGAAAGGCCCGCGTGAATATGCCCCGTCTCAGTAGAGGACCCCAACGACTATCGCAACGAAAAAAGGTGGATCGCTCGCATCCCTTGGTCGGGGTGTTGGGCGGAAGTAAATCCGATTTTCCGATCTTAGAGAAGGCCGTGGCGATGCTGACGGATCTGGGGATTCCAAGCGAATTACTGGTCGTCTCGGCGCACCGGACTCCGGATCGCTTGTTCACCTATGCAGAACAGGCTCCCGACCGGGGGATCGAAGTGATTATTGCCGGAGCTGGCGGGGCGGCCCATCTTCCCGGGATGCTGGCTGCGAAGACGCATCTGCCGGTCATTGGAGTTCCGATCCCGACGGAGAATCTTCGCGGACTGGACTCCCTTCTCTCCATCGTACAAATGCCACGAGGGATTCCTGTTGCCACCGTGGCTATTGGCGGGGCGGAGAATGCTGGCTTGCTGGCGGCGCAAATTTTGGCAGGCCGGTATCCAGCGATTGCCGATCGTGTGAAGTCATTCCGTCAAACACAGACGGATAGCGTGCTCCAGTCTCCTGAGGCGAAGGGCCTGGTGGCCAGAACGAAAGGCCCAGTCCGTCCGAGTCGCCGGCCGTGAAGGCAGAGGTGATTGAGCCAGGGGCGGTTCTCGGTGTTCTGGGCGGCGGACAATTGGGCGCCATGTTCACCCTGGCGGCATGCCGTCTTGGCTATCAGGTCGCCGTGTGGGATCCCGATCCAGAGGCGCCTGCCCATCGTTTCGCCACATACAACTTTTCAGTTCCCTTTCACGATCAGCCCAGTCTTGTGCGGTTTGCCGACCTGGTCAGCGCCGTGACCTATGAATGGGAAAATATCCCTGCGGAACTCTGTCGTGCGTTGGAGCAACAGAAACCGGTTCGTCCGTCGAGTGCCGTCCTGAACGTGATTCAGGATCGTCTCGAACAAAAGGGGTTCTTGGCCTCCAACGGATTTCCCGTTCCTTCGTTTGTCACCCTGACAGCACCCGATCAATTAGCGGCAACCGTCCGACAGGTTGGCTACCCTGCATTCTGTAAGACGGCGACAGCCGGTTATGACGGCAAGGGCCAGTGGCGCATCAGCCGAGAGTCCGATGTCCAGGAGGTGGAACGGGCATTATTGGAATGCGCTCACTCTGGCATGCGATGGATAGTGGAGTCCTATGTGCCGTTTGAACGGGAGCTCTCGATCCTGGTGGTCCGTGGATCTGATGGAGAGAGTTGCACCTATCCGTTGGCTGAGAATGAACATGAAGAGGGGATTCTTCGGACCACCATGGTGCCGGCGTTGGCCTCTTCCATTATGGCCGAACGAGCGGCCACTCTTGCACGTCAGGTCGTGGATCGTCTGGAAGGGGTTGGGGTCTTCTGCCTCGAGTTATTTCAGCTGCCTAGCGGGGAACTGCTCATCAACGAAATCGCCCCGCGGCCCCATAACTCTGGCCACTACACGCTTGATGCCTGTAGTGTGTCTCAGTTTGAGCAACAGGTTCGTACGGCTAGTGGGATGCCGCTTGGTGAAGTGCGTTTGCTGAGCTCAGCCGTCATGGTGAATCTCATCGGGAATGATGTCGCGGCCATTACACATGGCTCAGGTTGTCGAGCCCTGCTGGACATCCCCGGTGCGGTGCTTCATCTGTACGGCAAGCGTATGATTCGTTCCCGTCGCAAGATGGGCCATGTCACGTTTCTCGGCGAGACACTCGGTCTTGCTCTCGATCGTGCGAAACCATTTCGTGACAGCCTGGCGAACGGTTCCTTCCCCTCAGCATAAACACCTTCATGTCTGTGTCTGGTTCCTATTCGGCATCAACCGATAGGATGCTGCCGCGGCAATCAGGTAAAGCCAATCTGTGAGCCGCTTTCTGGCCATCGTGTACCGTTCTATTTTGTGACCTGCTGTAGGGGTATGGATAAAATGGTTCACCTTCTCAGTGTGTAGTTACTGGGAATGGCGGGGTTCTCCTCTGTTGGGGTATCGGTACGGGACTTGCTCCACTCTGACCCGGTTGCAGGAAAACGATGTTGGTATGAGCGGCCCTTACCGGCGGACTCGCTCAGCATCCTGCGAATCTTTGGTCGCCAACAGGAGATCATGCAGATGAGCGGTCGCGCCGTCCCTTCTGAAAATCGTGCTGAGCCGCCGTTGGATGACTCGCGGTACGACAGTGCGATTTCACGTCCACGATATGTCGTGCTTCAGTCGCTGGTTGGGGTCATGTTGGCCTATCAGCTATTGTCCGGGGAGGAGTTGATCGCAAGCCAGGTGATGAGCGAAGTGATGGTCGGCGGGTTGGCAGCGATGGTTCTGTGTCTGTTGTTGGTGCCGATCTCAATCCTACAGGCTTCATGGTTCAGCGGAGCTCTGATCGGGATCGATACGGTGTTCGTCACTGCGACAATCTACCTGTCGGGTAATGCTCGCTCGGATCTCTATCTGTCGTATTTTCTGCTCATGCTTATTGCCGCTTCGGTGCGGCGGCTTTCCCACGTCATTGCCTTTTCCCTGCTGCTCTGTGCCGGGTATGGGTTCACCCTCTATCAAGGGGTCGTCCAAACTGGCTCATTGACGGTGGGGCATCTGTTGGGGATGCCGGTGTTATTGGTGATGGCAATATTCTATGGGCTCGCGTTGCAAACGATCGGGGCCGAACGGCAACAGAAAGCGCTCTTGATGGAGAGTGTCGAGACCTTGAAAGAAACTGAGCAGGCCTTGCAAGCTTCGCGTGACCAGTTGGAGACTCGTATCAAGGCTCTCAAGGGGGATCTCTTGCGAGCGAATGAGCACGTTCGGCAGGAGCAGCAAGAGCGGCAAGGCCTGGAGAAGCAATTACTTGAAGCGCAGAAGATGGAGGCGATCGGTCGAGTTGCCGGAGGGATTGCCAACGAACTCAATCATCTGGTTTCAGTGATCGGGCGGCAGACGGGTGTTGTCCTATCCTCCCTCAAGGCGGGCGACCCGCTGTATCGGCCGGTCGATGACATTTTTCGAAGCGGAGGCCAGGCCGCGGCCCTGACGGCTCAATTATCCGGACTGGGCCTCCAGGACGGCCACTTTCGGCAGGTGCTGTCGGTCAAGGCAGTGCTGGAGGAGATTCGTGGAGTGATCAGAGGGTTGCTGCCTGCGTCGATTGAGCTGGACCTAGTCATCGACAATGCACCGATGGATGTCGAGGTTGACCGTGAAGGACTCGAACAGGTTCTGCTGCATCTTGCGGTTAATGCGCGGGAGGCCATGCCACAGGGTGGTCGGCTTCGGATTGACGCGAAGCCAGTGTCCCCTGGATGTAAGAGTGCATCGGTGAATGGCAAGGGGGGGCACCAGTCCAAGGTGCTGATTCAAGTGAGCGATACGGGAAGCGGGATGAGCCTCGAGACCCAGTCGCACATGTTTGAGCCCTTCTTCTCCACAAAAGAAATGAATGTGGGACTTGGCCTCACCGCAGTCTATGGCATCGTGAAACACAGTGCAGGCCAGGTAGATGTGGTGAGTCAACCTGGCCAAGGCACCGTGGTCCAGGTGGTGCTTCCCTGTGCACCACAAGGTCGGCCGCTCGCGCCATCACTTCAGACACAGGTTTTAGCCAAAGGCCAGGAGACGGTTCTCTTGGTGGATGCGAATGAAATTGACCGTAAGCTCGCACTCTCCACGCTGCTCCGGCATCGCTATCAGGTCTTGGAGGCGAGCTCGTCCGTTGAAGCGTTGCTGCTCACGCAGCAATATCCCGGAGCCGTCCATGTGACCGTGAGCGATCTCATGATGCCGGAGATTGGCGGGCGTGACTTAGCCACACGGTTGCTGGCGCAACATCCGATGATGAAACCGCTCTTCGTCTCTGGTTATGACGACGAGGCGATGGTGTCTCATCGCCTCAACCCGAAATATCTCTTGCGGCGCCCCTATCGACAAACTGGGTTGGTGGAAAAAGTGCGTGAACTGCTAGATGCATGAGTGCCGGCTGCTTGTGCGGGTGTATTTGGCTAGCTTGGTTCAATCAACCAGATGAGACAATCCCAACTAGACTAGAGAGACTAGCCTCCTGCTAGTCTTCCCACCGGCCTCTGTCGCTTGCGCCAAAGAAGGGCACGTTCGGGCGTTTGAACAGACCGATCAGCGCCATTCCAGCCAGAAACCCGCCGATATGGGCGAAGAAGGCCACGCCCCCACCTGCATCGCCGATGCTCATTCCGCCACTGAAGAGTTGCATCACAAACCACATGCCGAGGACGATACCAGCTGCCACCTTCGTGAGGCCTAGGCCCGGTATCAACACCAGCACGCGGGCTCGTGGAAACAGCAGCACATAGGCGCCTAAGACACCGGAAATGGCGCCGCTGGCTCCGACCATGGGAACAGTCGAAGACGGATCGGTTACGGCGTGGCTCAAGGCGGCGAGGACTCCGCATAGGAGGTAGAACAGCGCGTATTTCGTATGCCCCATGACGTCTTCGATGTTGTTCCCGAAGACCCAGAGGTACAGCATATTGCCGATGAGGTGCATCCATCCACCGTGGAGAAACATGCTCGTGATCAAGGTGGCATAGGCGGGAATGGCCACATCCGTTTCGGGGAGGCCGGCCTGTCCGAATACAAGAGCCGGGATCGCCCCGTACTGGAAGACGAAGGTCTTGTCAGGCCCGACAGGAAGGCTAATCTGGTAGAGAAAGACGAGGACGCAGGCCGCGACAGAAGTGATGGTGACCACCGGCGTCAGTTCGGTTGGGTTATCGTCATGCAGAGGGATCACGGTGCTTTTATTGCGAGGAAGGGCGGCGACGGTCGATGACCGATCGGGGCAGTGCCGGGTTATCCGGCAAGGTGCCATCGGGGCCTAGCAGGACTGAAAACCCGGCCGCATGTGTATGGCCGCCACCGCCGAAGGAAGCGGCAATGGCTCCCACATCCGTCCCGTCTTCTCTCGATCGCATGCTGTAATAGCGGCGTCCGTCGCGATCGTGCCACATGACGCAGAACGGATGTTCCGCAGACAGGCGTTCACCGATCTGACTGGTCAAGACTGCGCTTTGGACCGACGGCACGACGGCTCCGTGAAAGTCGATCAACATCGCCTGCGCCGCGAGTTTGCTTACGAGTTCGTTTTCATAACGGAGGATGGCTCGACCCTCCTGTTCCAACTCCTTCTGTTTAAAGTTGCTCCAGAGCTGGTAATCGAACGGGTACGAAGCCACAGCGGCACTGATTTCTCGACTGGAAGGGAGCGCCCAGGTCCAGAGGTCTTTGTCTTGGATATAGTTGAGGAGCCAGGGTGTCGGCCGGTCGTGAGCCCATTCCCAGGCCAGGACCGCCCCCGACTTTTTCATGTCGAAATAAGCATAGGGAAGGCCGGTCAGGGCCTTCTCTGCGGTGATGTGATGATCGAGCACGAGGAGCGCCTGCGTCTGTGCGGCCATGATTTCCAACGTCTCGCGGGCATAGCTGAAATCCACGATGACGACCCGTTGGTCTTCTAGCCCTTCAGGAGGCGGGTTCCCGTGTTTCACGGGAATGAATCGAGCCGTGGGGAATTGATTCCAGATTGCCCAAGCGGCGCCGAACCCATCGGCGCATTCGGCGTGATAAAGCACGACCGTGGGCGGCTCACTGAACGGGTGTTGTATTCGGGAAGCGGCCATCGTGGCGAAGCATACCATGAGGCTTTGCTGAGACTAAAGCCTCTTTATGCCGTGCGATCAGAGGTTGTTGAGATGGTCGATGAGCTGACGCAGCCGACTGGCGCTTCGGCGATTGGAGATGAAGGTTAAACGAGACAAATCCCTCAGGCCAGGTTCGTCGAGTTCTTCGGGAAGTGGACCGCGCAACTCAAAGGTGCCCTCGGACAAGAGATCGCCAAATTGATCATGAAGGACGGCCACCTGTTCAGGGGAGATGGCGGTTTTTAACCGCATGGTCAACAACCGTCCTACATACCGGATGGAATGGAATCGGCGATAGAAGTGTTTGATTTCATCGATGGCCTCGTCCACGGATGTGGTGATTTTGAAGAGGCTGAGATCTTCAGGGTTAATCAGTTTACGAGCCAGCAGTTGGCGCGTGACGAAGCCGTACCAGTCGTCCCAATAGTCGCACCCGGGAGCCTGGAGGCAGACGATCGGTTGAGGGTCGCTCTTGCCGGTTTGGGCGAGGGTCAGAATCTCAAAGCCTTCGTCATGCGTTCCAAAACCGCCTGGGAATAAGGCAATCGCATTGGCCTCTTTCTGAAAGATCAGTTTGCGCGTGAAGAAGTATTTGAATGTGACGAGCTTGGGGTCATCGGCAATCGTGGCATTCGGGCCTTGCTCAAAGGGCAGCATGATGTTCACCCCGAAGCTGTTCTCGCGGCCGGCGCCCTCCTGACATGCGCGCATAATCCCGTCAGCCCCTCCGGTAATGACCATGAATCCTTCTTCGACGATCTGGCGGGAGAATTGGAAGGCCATGTGATAGTTGGGGTCATCCGAGGCCGTGCGGGCCGATCCGAAGATGCTGATCTTGCGTCGATCGCGGTAGTCATGAAAGACGCGGAAGGCGTGGCGTAGTTCTTTGACGGCTCGGTTCACGATTTTGAGGTCCAAGGCATCCAGATGGGCATCGTGAAGCCGGAGCGTCCCGGCCAGGAGTTCCTTCATAATTGCGGCGTGCAGGTCGTCTTCCGGACTGTCGAGCAGGAGGCGAATCTGGCCGAGCAACTCTTCGTTCGAAGGGAGGGCACGGGAGCGGGGCTGGGAGGTCTTCATTGGGTTATCCATGTGTGGTGATGGCTCCATCCTCGGTCGAGAAAAAATACTATCAGGAGATTGCGGGTTGGTCAAAAGAATGGACGATATGCGTGGGGTCAGGAACGCTCGGGGGAGGGTGGCATGATCTGAAGTGCCCAGGCCCTGATGCGTGCGAGGTCGGACGACGAGAGATCCGTGAATTGAATATCGACATGCCAGGTGTGGGTGCCGCTCGAGGTCTCAGCGGGCTCAGTTTCAGGACTCTCGCTGGCCAGCACTTTCCCCCGAATCGTCAGGGGAGTGTTTTGACCGGAAATGGAAAACGCCAGTACGACATTCGTTCCTGTCGTGATTTTCGCGGTTGATTCGACCAATGTGCCGACATGGTTCAGTTGGATGATCATGGCATTATAGTTGAGCCCCTGCGCCGACGCTCGTCCGACCACACTCACCACAGCGGGGATCTTTGTGCGACGCCGGGCCGGCGTGAGCATGAGGTCTTGTGCCGTAAGCACCCCAATAGGCTGGTTCTGTTTGGTGACAATCAAGAGCGGTGCACCCGTTGCCATCATGAGGACTGAGGCGTCCGCTAAGGCCTGGTCGTATTCGATGAATTGCACCGGGCGTGTCATGATCGTCCGGACTTCGATATCGTGTGGTTCGAGTCCCTGCGCGACAACTTTCTTGACGATGTCTGTCGGCGTCATCAGCCCGAACTGCGCGTCGGTATCCTTTATCAGCAGGCAAGGGGCCTGTTCTCGTTCGAGGAGCAGCGCCGCTTCGCTGACGGAAATATCCCCGGGAATTTGCACGACTCCTGGCGTCATCATATGGGCAATCACAGTTGATAAAAGATTGGTGGTCTTGGCAGATTTGTCATTGGTGTCCGGCATGGGTTCGAGACCATCCCCGATTCGTCCTTGCACGACTCGTGAGGGTTTCGCCCCCCGGCGACGTACGCCAAAGTATAGCAGACGGAACTCCTTCGTTCGTGGCAAGGGCTTTCCTTGTCAAGCGATGGGTTGAGCGAATAGACTAGGCGAATTGTCCCGGCAGCACAAGGGTAGATCGATGGTTGAGCACGATTTGGTTTTTCAGGACTTTCACCGCCGCCTCAGGCCGATTTCTCCGCAGGGGATGGGGCTGTCGGTCGACGTCTACTCTCCCGATGTGTTCGAGCTGGTGATACGGCTTAAGGAGCGAGGCCTCCGGCCTGGCTATCTCGAAGTCTTTAAGGCGACCACGACTGCCCTGGCAACGGTTCGACAGGCGCTTCCGGAGATGTCACTGGCCTACCATGGCGAAGGTCTGTGGATCACGCAGCCTGATGTTCAGGCCTCTCTGTTCTTTCAGCAGGATGTCGGCGAGATGGTCACGCAGCTCAATAGCATTCAGAGTCTCTGGCTGAATCATGAATGTGCCATGAAGCAGATGGCGGGCTACTCGTTCGGCACCTATGTGCCGCCACTCTATACGCCGCTGAGCGCCGAGGTGGTGGCTGACAATATCGCGACGATTCAGGAGGCGATCGATCGGCAGGGGCGTCGGGCAGACGGGACCGCGCCACTGTTTCTGTTGGAGATGCCGCCGCTCACATATTTTTCCCCTGGTACGATCCCAATCCCTCACTTTTTCCGGCTCGTTACCGCGCGAGTGCCCTGCGGTCTCGTGTTGGATATCGGGCACCTCTGGACGGTCTATCGCTATACGGCTGCCCGTCGACGAACGTCTCTTGCCCAATTCGTGAAGGAGTTCCTCGACGAATTTCCTCTGGAGCGGGTGGTCGAGATCCACGTGGCCGGGTTGGCCTGCCATGAGTCGAGTGATGGACCTGAGCAGGCCGAGGGGCTTCCTGAATGGATCGACGCCCATGCTGCGCCGATTCCCTCGATCCTCTTCACCATACTCGAGCAGGTCCTGGCCCATCCGAACCTCGTGAGCCTCAGGGCGGTGGCGCTTGAAGTGGACACGAAGCCGATCGAGATGATTGTGGAGGAATATGCGGAGGCCGTTCGGCGTTTTTCACCCGTCGTTCAGCAGGCGATGGCCCGAGGAATGGCCGCTGCAGGGTCGATGGCCGGGGTGCGTCCCTCATGTTTAGTTCCGGAGCCGATAAACCAGTCTGACCGACAGCAATTGCGTGACGACTATGCGCGTTATGCGCAAATCATCTCAGGACAAATTCCCGCCACAGGTCAGGAATGGCAGGATGTGGCGGCGGATCAGGCAGGGCTCACATCCTATCGGACGTCCTATCTGCCCCACGAGATCCTCCATTGGGGCGGAGACCTCGTCGAGATGTTTCCCCAGACCTGTAAGATGCTCGCGGAGCGGGATGTCTGCCTCACTGAGTTTGTGGCCTTCTGGTTTCGCACGCCACGCCCACTTACGCAGTCCTATGACTTCTTCCTCTTGAAGATTGACCGGTTCCTCGAATTTGTGACGGAATCTGCGCCGGACGTACGGATCTGTGTCCAACAGGAATGCGATCAGTTGCGGCTGGCCTATGCGCAGGCGAATGAAGTAGGCGAACGAGTGATGGAGATGGAGCCATCCGCATGAGTTTTTGGCAATCGCTCAAGGGACCGGTTATCGGGATGGCACCCATGGACGGGGTCACCGATGCCACGTTTCGTCATACCGTGGCGATGCACGGCAAAGCAGACGTCTCCTTCACGGAGTTCACGCATGTGCATGACGTCTGCCGTGGGCCGGAGTTTTTATTGGATTCCCTCATCTATCACGAGGCGGAACGACCGATCGTCGCGCAGCTCTACGGGAAAGACCCGGACCTCTTCTATCAGGCTGCCCATGCAGTCTGTGAGTTGGGGTTTGACGGATTGGATATCAACATGGGCTGTCCCTCGCGCAGTGTCGCCTCGTCCGGCTCAGGCGCGGGGCTGATTCGAACGCCGGATGTGGCCCATGCGATCATGCAGGCCGCTCGACGAGGGATTGCCGATTGGGCGGCCGGTCAGACCCTGGAAGGTGCGGGACTCAAGCAGAGTAGAGTGGCGGCTTTCGAGCGGATGAACGAGCAGCGGCAGAACGCTCGTCCGCTTGTTCGCCGGACGATTCCTTTGTCCGTCAAGACACGCCTCGGCTACGACGTCGTCGTCGTCGATCGGTGGATCGAACATCTCCTCATGGAACAGCCAGCCGTGATCTCCCTGCATGGCCGTACCCTGGAGCAAATGTATCGAGGGGAAGCAGATTGGGCCGCCATTGCGCGGGCCGCAGAGATTGCGCGGGGCAGCGGGACCTTGCTGTTTGGAAACGGCGACGTGCACAGTCTCCAGGACGTGGTCCGTCGTGTGCGGGATACCGGAGTCGATGGGGTGTTGGTCGGACGAGCCGTACTCGGGGCCCCTTGGTTCTTTCGGCAGAAAGAGGACGCGCGAATCGTGCTTCAGCAGCAGCTGTCAGGCCGGGGGCCTGAGCCGGTTGTGCCGCCACTGGACGTGCGTTTCGAGATGTTGCTCGATCATGCCAGACGGTTCGAAGCGGTGAGCGGGACGGGGCAGTTTCGGCGGATGCGTAAACACCTGGGATGGTATTGCAAAGGGTTCCCTCATGCCGCCTCACTCCGGGCCAATATGGTCCGGGTCTCGTCGGTCGCCGACGTGGAGCAGGTGCTCGCTGATTTTCGCATGACCTGTACGAATTGTGAGGAAGGCCCTGAGCAGATTTCGCTCGAACCCCTGGCCTCTATCGAGCCCTCTTCGGCGTTGTAGATGTCACTCATCCTGGCTTCAACCTCTCCGCGCCGTCGCGAGTTGCTCGCGTTGTTGGGCATCCCCTTCGACGTCATAAGTCCATCGTTCGAGGAGCGGCTGGTGCCTGGTCTGACCGCGATCGAGCAGGTACAGTCCTTCGCGCAGGGCAAAGCTCAATCGGTTGCGAGGCTCGAGCCGGAGGCGATCGTGTTGGGGAGCGACACGGTCATTGAGCTGGATCATCACGTGCTCGGGAAGCCGGCAGATCTTGCGGAGGCCCGAGCGATGCTCCGGCGCCTGGCCGGCCGTGACCATCGAGTCCTCACGGCGGTTGCGCTGGTCTGTTCAGCTCGTGCGATGGACGTGGTCGCACTATCCGCAGCGGTTGTTCGGATGAAGCCCTTCGATGAACGAGTGCATGAGCGCTATCTGGGGACCGGAGAAAGTTTGGGGAAGGCCGGCGCCTATTCGATCCAGGGAGCAGGCGGAGACCTGATCGATTCCATTACTGGCGACTTTCCCACCGTGGTTGGCCTGCCGCTTCGTCTGGTTGCCCAGTTGCTGATGCAAGCCGGCGTAAGCATGCCGGTCGATCTTGAGGAACTGTACGCTGCCAAGCCCTACGCCAACTGGGCTCGCTTCTCGGTCTGATTGCAAAGGAGTAGGGGTTTCCGTACAATGCCGCCCCATCATTTGTTGTCTTGTTTACGGAGGAAGCTATGAACGTGCGATGCCTGACATCAGTGGCGCGGGTTGGTGTCGTTGTCACCTGTGTTGTCGTGGGTCTGCTGACGGTCGTCGGTCTCCAGCCGGTCCTGGCGATCGATGTGAAATTATCCGCGGAAGAGGCGCAGAAGGCCTTGGAAGCCGGGCGGGCGCCGATGGAGAAGGCCAACAGCCCGGAGGACGTCAAGAAAGTCCTTCAGCAAGCTTCCCTGGTGACGCGGGTGGGCGCCGATCCAGAGAAAGATTCCTGTGGAGCCAGTGCCATCCTCAGGACCAAGCGTTATCGCCTTGAAGCATTTGGCCGGCAGGAAGCGGCCGAGTCCAAGAAGCGGAAGATGGATGTGCGGATGCCCGACGAGTTCATCAAGAAAGTCGTGGATATGCCCAATATGGAAATCGAAGTGCAGCTCTGTGGCGATGACGAGTACTTTGCAGAGGGTGCCTTGATTGAGTTGCAACAGGGTTCCAAGAAGATCAAGCCCATCGATATCGCCAAAGCCGAACGTGGCCGAAAGAATGAAGGCAGTGGGCCGGCCTACCGGTCGCGCTTTACCGCATTGTTCGCATATGAAAAGTTTGATCCTCAGGCGGCGTC
>JANYAJ010000382.1 GCA_025361385.1 Nitrospira sp. | reverse complement strand
GAACGCGCCATGATTGATCACGGCATACGGATTTTGCGGCGCCGTGATATCGATGAGCACCGGCGTGGCCGTCACTTCACTCGACAACTCGCTTTCGGCACCGGTCTCGAACACGGCGGTCACGGCATAGAAATAGGGGATATCGTTCGAGAGCCCGGTATGCGCATAGGGGTTCGTCACGCCTTCAATTTTTGTCGCCGTCTGCGTCGTGAGCTCCGGGATGGTATTGAAGTACAAGTTATAGGACTGGGCGCCAGGGACCTCCATCCAGCTCAGGAAGGCTTCCGTATCGCCGGCTTTGACTGCCACACTGTAGGGCGGCGGCGTCTCACTCGGGACCTGACTGATGGCCGCGGCGTCCTTCCCGCGATTGATCTCTTCCTCCGTCGGCACATACTTGAGGATGCGGCCATTGCCGCTGTCGACCACGTAGACCGCGCCTTCTTTGTCGACCGCGATCCCGTAGGGATAATTGAGCTGCGACTCTGCCCGTCCGCGATTACCCCAGGCACAGAGGAACGTTCCGTTGCCGTCAAACTTCTGAATGCGGTGGTTCCCGGTGTCGACCACATAGACATTGCCGAGCGCATCGCACGCAATGCCCCATGGGGACTTGAACTGCCCAGGGCCTGCGCCCTCACGGCCCCACTTGGCCAGGAAGCTTCCACGAGCATCGAACTTCTGGATACGATTATTGCTTTCATCCGCCACGAAAATGTTGCCGACAAAGTCGACGGCTACGCCTCGGGGAAAAAAGAAGGCGCCATCGAAGCTGCCGTCACGCCCCCACTTGAGCAAGGCCTGTCCGTCAGACGTGAACTTCTGAATCCGCGCGTTGCTCGTGTCGGAGACATAGAGGTTCCCGTCGGCGTCCGTCGCCAGCCCCCAGGGCACATCGAACCGGCCCAGATCGGCCCCACGCCATGCAAACCCGAACTTGCCCCAGGCCTGCATCACATTGCCGTCGAGGTCGAATTTCTGGATGCGGTTATTGCCGCTGTCTGCGATGTACAACACGTCGTTCGGCCCGACAGCCAAGCCACGCGGATAGTAGAAGCTCCCTTCCTGTGAAGAGGGATCGCCACCCCAACGCGCGAGAAATTTTCCGGTTTTATCAAGCTTCTGAATCGAATGGTTATCGGTGTCGGCCACGTAGATATTGCCGTCTTTGTCGAGCGTGATTCCCGTGGGCGAGCTGAACTCCCCGTCATCCACGCCTTCCCGCCCGATACACATCGCCAACAGATAGGGCGAGGGAATCGCCATGACCTCTTTCGACTCGAGGCTCTCCCCCTTTTGCGTGACCACGGTCACCACATAGTAATAACAAGTCCCGTTGGCCAGATCGTCATGGACAAACGGACTCTGAATGCCTTCCACACAGGTACCATTCTCTTTCGTCACCCCAATGACGGCTTTGAAGTCATCGTCGCCGGCAATCGGACGCGTGAGGTCGGAGAACTTGATCATCACGCCCTTGGTCGTCTTGAAATAGAGATTGTAGTACATGGCATCGGGAACGGAGTCCCAGGTAATGGTCACCCGGCCATTCCCCGGTTTTGCGGCCACGTTCGCCGGAGCCGGAGGGAGCTCTTCTTCTTCGGCGATCGAATCACCGGCACCCCATTCTCCTTGAATTTCTTCGATGGTCAGATGCGTTCGATCAAACCGAAACATCTCGTCGAATAGCCATGCTTTAATCATTGGTGGTGCCTCGTGTGACAGGACCGGGTGAAATCGAAGAACTTAGCCTCTTTCAACAACTTAGATTGAGAACGGGAAGTCTAACAAAGCGGCTTGAGGGGAGTCAACGGGGCCCTGAGCGCCTTTGGGCGCTCAAGCAACGCGCGACCATCCTACTCACTATGGAGAAGTTTCGGAATCTGAGGCCCTCGTTAGACGTACGCAATTCAAAGAGCGCTCAGGTCCCCGTTTCGGACGGATGTAGGAAAAAAAAGAATGGGGAGAGGGACTCTCTAACCCTAGAGCACAGGTTACGCGCAGATGTTCTTAAAACCCAGCACCCTCGATGGCCTGCACGTCTGGGATAAGAGAGAAACTCTCTTCGCAGGATGCTCAAAATGGCCGTCCAGCAAGGCCGCAGGCGAGTCGAAACCGGAGGCGGACCCTTCAGGGGTACGTTGAGGATTTCGATGAGCCGAGAACGATGCTGGTGGACTTTTTCAGCATCCTGCTAGGCTTGCTCGACCGGTTCTTCTCGCAACGTCTCGTTGGTCTCTACATCAAAAGCCAATACCGCCTCACCTTCCACAAGATCACTCGTGACGGGAAGGTCTTCGGAATAGGACGGCTCTGACGTCTCGACCGTGAGCAACGACTCCTGCTCGATCGGTAGGAGCGCCTGCTCGGATTCGCCCAGCTCTTTGAACTCACGCAACGGAGGAAGCTGGGTCAGGTCTTGTAGGCCGAAATGCTCAAGGAAGAACTTGGTGGTGCCGTACATGATGGGCCGGCCTGGCACATCTTTTCGCCCAACGATCCGCACCAGCTTACGCTCGCACAGGGTGCGTAACACACCGGACGTTTCGACGCCACGAATCTCTTCAATCTCAGCCCGCACGAGCGGCTGCTTGTAGGCAATAATGGCCAGGGATTCGAGAGCGGAGCGCGAAAGCTTTTGCGCCGCCTTCGCCTTATCCATTCGTTTCAACCAGGGCCCATACTCCTGCTTCGTCACCAGCCGATACCCGCCTGCAACCTGCACCAGCTGAATGCCGCGCCCCTCCTGATCCAAGTCGTGTGCGAGAATATCCAGAGCCTGCAGCACTTCGGCTTTTGAGACCGTCCCCACAATCGACATCAGCCTCACCACCGGCACCGGCTCGGGCGACACGAACAAGACGGCTTCAAGAATCGCTTTCAGCTCCCGTACATCGATGGCGACAGCCTGGCTGCTCATCGTCTCGGCAACGGCTTCCGGAACAACCACTTCAGGCTCCGGCACCTCGCCGCCGTCAAGAACCGACGCGGGTTCCACCAATGTCATATCGACTGTTTCCTGTTCCACGGTTGAGCTCATGCTCCCCTCCATTCAGCATCATCTAATTCTGCCGGGTCTGGTACGAGTGAAAACGCACGCGACACGAGGATCGGCCCAAAATGTTCCGCCTGGAATATCCGGGCCGTTCGAAGCTTCATGAGCTCCAACAAAGCCAAAAATGTGACGATGATTACGAGCCGATGACAGGACGGCTCGAAGAGATCGACGAAGTTTACCGATTCCTGCCCTTCCAACATTTCCAAGATTGAGTTCATCCGATCCCGAACCGTCAAATTATCGGGCAGGATGTCCATGAAGGTCTTGCCGGGATTGCGATTCAAAATCCCCTGCAACGCATCCACGAGATCGAACAAGCTGACATCGACCATCAGCGACTCATCCGACTCCAATTCGACCGTCGGGCTCTGTTCACGACTGTAGATCTCCCGCCACAACCGCTCGTGCTCATCCAACTGGTTGGCGGCCTCTTTGAACTGCTTATACTCGAGCAAGCGCCGCACCAATTCCTCGCGGGGATCCGGTCCGTCTTCCTCATCAACCGCCGTCTCATCGACGGGAAGCAGCATCTTGGATTTAATCTGAAGCAGGGTCGCCGCCATGACCAGAAATTCCCCTGCGACCGTCAGGTTGAGGTCTTCCATCGCCTCAATATAGGTGAGGTATTGCTGGGCAATCAGATGGATGGGAATGTCATAGATATTGATCTCGCTCTTCTTAATCAGATGGAGCAGGAGATCAAGCGGCCCCTCAAAGTTCTCGATGCGAACCTGATAGGGCAATTCGGTTTGTTCGGTGTCGTCTGAGTGGTTATCCACAAGCGGACTTATACCAGCTTTGGGGGGAGAGGAGCAAGCCTCCATCTATTAGTAGTGGTTACAGGGGGAAACCGCACCGTCACCGCGAACGAATCAGATAGGCGATCAGCATGGCACTGAAGATCAGGAGGGAGAGGATGATCGCATACTGCACGGTCTGATTTTCGAGCCCCAGGGGGGCCTGTCCTGACGCCGATCTGGTCGCTCTGGTAAATAGCGGACCCTGTTCGAAAAAGACTTTAAAAAAGTCCTCTCGCCCTTTAAATTTCGCATCGGAAAAATCCGCCGTCGATCGGAACGTCGCCCGGCGGAAATAGGCGTCTCCCTCGAACAGGGTAAAGGTAAAGAACGCCTCCCGGTCGAACGTGGCTTCAGAGAAATCCGCCAAACCCTGGAACCGGCTTCCGGAAAACCCGGTACCCAACTTGAAATAGGTACGCGACAGATTCGCATCCTTCTCGAAGACCACTTCCAAGAACTCCACCAGCCCATTAAACCCCGATTGCTGGAATGTCACCGGCCCGTGAAAGACGGATCGATGGAATCTCGTATGGGGGCCAAAGGCCGTCTTCTCCGCAAAGAGGTCGCGCAAAAATCGCCCCTGCACAAAATAGCTCTCTTGCAAGAACACCGCGCCTGACAACGTCACAGGCTGCACGAACAGAGATTGTGAGAGATCCACGATCTGCTCGAACTTGGTCCCGCTGAACGTCACAGGCCCCTTCACTACCAGCAGCCCTTGCCTCGATTGATGCCTGATCGCTCCGCGCACCACCGAATTGACGATCGTCATGGAACCGGCAATCACGCGGACCTCCCGCCCCTGCAGTTCCTTCATCCCCTCAAGCTCGGACGGCAACGGACCCACGGGCAAGGTATCCAGCGACAGGTCGCCGCGAACCACCACCCCTGAGAGATCGATACCCTTCCCCTCCTTGAGCGCCTGGAGCAGCTGCGTTGCATCCACCGCTCGCGCCTCTCGCTCCGGTTCCGTGCAGTCCGCGCCCACATGCAGCATGAACGCCACTCCCGGCCCTGAAGCAGACTGCTCCACCGAACAGTTTGACGCCACGGCACCGATCGGCAGCCCGAGAAGAGCCATCCCGCCTACGATGATCCATCCACATATCCGATTTATCATGCAGGCCCTTATACGGAATGCCACGGTCCAACGCAAGACAAGAACCGCTGAATGACTGTACGACCCAACAGAAATTGCTACACTTTCGAGAGCGAACAGCGCTGAACGAGAAACGCGGAACGATGAAGGGACAATCGTGCCTCTCATCATCGTTCATCGCTCAGCGTTTCATCCCACGAAGGAGCCCCACGATGCCACGTCATCTTGCTGCCATTTGTACACTCGTCCTCACCCTTCTCTGTGGAATCCCAGCATCAGTCCTCGCAGATGCGATCATTGAGCTCCCGGTCCTGGCGGCGATTCGCCA
>JANYAJ010000377.1 GCA_025361385.1 Nitrospira sp. | reverse complement strand
GGCGATATGGTACGCCAGGAGCTGCAGCGGGATCGTAAACAGAATCGGTGACAGTAAAGGATGAGTGTCGGGAATCGTGAATACCGCATCGGCAATCTTCCCCAACTCCCGCTCGCCTTCCGCAACCAACGCGATGACCGGCGCATGCCGAGCCTTCACTTCCATCAGATTGCTCACGGTCTTTTCATACAGGCGATCCTTCGGTGCCAACACGACCACCGGCATGTCCTTATCGATGAGCGCGATCGGGCCATGCTTCATCTCTCCAGCGGCATAACCTTCCGCATGGATGTACGACACCTCTTTCAGCTTCAAGGCTCCCTCGAGTGCAATCGGAAAGTTAATGCCGCGACCGAGGAACAAGAAGTTCCGCTTCTTGTAATACCGTTTGGCAATCGCGACAATCTCCGCCTCACGACCGAGCACCCGCTCAACCAATACTGGAAGCCGGACGAGGCGATCGAGCCAGGCCTTCCCGTCCGCAACAGACAAGGTTCCTCGCACACGGCCCAAGTGCAGTGCCAGCATATACAACGCCGTGAGCTGCGCAGTGAAGGCTTTGGTCGAAGCCACACCGATTTCAGGCCCGCAATGGGTATAGAGCACGCCGTCCGATTCGCGGGCCAGCGTACTGCCCACCACGTTCACAATCGAGACGACTTTCGCTCCCTTTTCCTTCGCTTCACGGGCAGCAGCCAATGTATCTGCCGTCTCGCCAGACTGCGAGATCGTAATAAAGAGATCGTCCTTCCCGACCAGCGGATCGCGGTAGCGGAATTCGCTGCCGATATCGACCTGCACCGGCGTACGCACCATCTCCTCCAAGAGATATTTCCCCACCAGTCCCGAGTGCCATGAGGTACCACAGGCGACGATCCAGATCCGTCCGACGGCGGCAAATTCTTTCGGCGTCAGTCCGATATCCGGCAGGTCCGCCTCGCCGGTGTCATAAGAATAGCGCCCCCGCATCGTATCGAGAATCGTCTGCGGTTGTTCGTGAATCTCTTTCAACATAAAGTGCGGGAATCCGCTCTTTTCTGCCGCGGAGGCATCCCACGTAATCTTGGTCGGCTTTCGCTTAACAGGATGTCCCTCGATATCGGTAAAATGGATCTCACTCGCCGTCACGACTGCCACATCGCCCTCTTCGAGGTAGGTCACGTCGCGGGTATGGGCCAGCATGGCCATGACGTCGGATGCGACGAAGGACGCGTTGGCAGTTTTTCCCACGACCAACGGACACCCGGAGCGCGCCGCGATCATGGTTCCCGGTTCCCGCTCCGAAATGACCGCGAGCGCATAACTTCCCCGCACATCTTTGGTGGCGGCTCGCACCGCCTCGGCCAGCTTCATGCCCTGCTGGAGATATTTATCGATTAGATGGGCGACAACTTCCGTATCCGTTTCCGAATGGAACTTGTAGCCCTCTTTTTCCAATTGCTGTTTTAGCGGCTGGTAGTTTTCGATGATGCCGTTATGCACGAGCACGCAGCCCTTCGACCGGTGCGGGTGGGCGTTTTGCTCGGAGGGCTTCCCATGTGTCGCCCATCGCGTGTGACCGATTCCCACAGTGCCCTTAAGCGCTTTTTCTTTGAGTGACTTCTGAAGATTGACGAGTTTGCCGACCGCGCGTCGGACGTCAATCTTCTCGCCTTGCAGCACAGCCACGCCGGACGAATCGTAGCCGCGATATTCCAGCTTGGCTAATCCACCGATGAGAATCGGCACCACCTCTTGATCGCCCACATATCCGACAATTCCACACATAGAGTCATCTACCTCCGCTTTTTCGACTGGCTCTTCAAGGGCTTCTTTGTCTCCACTGGCAATACCGCCGGCCCATCCTGGGGTTGCGTCGTCATGGCCCGCCTACGCGCGGCCCAGCCCGCCCGGTTCACTTGAGGCACCCGCGCAATCACCAGCGCATCCGCAGGCACGTCCTGCGTCACCGTCGTCCCCGCTGCGATAATGGCTCCCGCACCCACCGTCACCGGCGCGATCAACTGCGTATCGCTGCCGAGAAACACTCCATCTCCGATCACGGTCTGAAATTTGTGTATACCGTCGTAGTTACAGGTAATGGTGCCGGCGCCAATGTTGACCCCTTTCCCAATTTTTGCGTCGCCCAGGTAACTCAGGTGGTTCGCCTTCGATCCTTCTCCCAGATCAGTTTTTTTCATCTCGACGAAGTTCCCGACCTTAGCCTTCTTCCGCACCACTACACCGGGACGCAGATGGACAAAGGGCCCCAGATGCGCATCGTCTTCAATTTGAGAGTCGGCAAAGACACAGTGATCGAGAATCTCCACACC
>JANYAJ010000334.1 GCA_025361385.1 Nitrospira sp. | reverse complement strand
AGGAGACAAGTCACCGGCCGGATTTGATGTCAGGCGTTGGATCGCTTTCGACCTGGTATCCAACCGATAGAGATCGGAATTGCCCTCGTGGCTGGAGGCAAACGCCAGGAAGTTTCCATCAGGAGACAACGCCGGAGTGATATTCAGCCCCCCTAGAGAAATCACGGTCCATCGCTTGCCCGTCGCCAACTCGATCATATCGATGTCCTGCGTATTCCGATTGCGATAGGCCGTGAACACGAGAAATCGGCGATCCGGAGACCATCGCGGCATAAGATTCAGAAATCCATCGGCCGTCAACTGGCGTGTATCATACCCATCATAATCCATCACGAACAACTCTCGGGCAGATCCATGTTCGGCCACATAGGCAATCTTCGTCCGGGCGATACCAGGCTCACCCGTGTAACGGAATACGAGTTCGTCGGCAAAGCGATGCGCCATCAGCCGCACCACCGAGGGGGATCCTGCATACCGCTTTCCCCCCACGACTTCGTCGCTGCCGCTGTCATAGACGAAGCCTTCCATGTTCACGTCGGCGTCTTTGTCCGCCTCCTTCAGGCCCGCTTTTCCCCAGACCAACACCGAGACACCCTTCTCAGCTGCCTGCTTAAATACGGCCTTAGAACCGGCTTCCGTCCCGTTGCCGATATTGGACGTCTTAATCCCGAGACTGGGCAGATCCAACAAATCAAAGACCAAGGAGCGCTTCACATCTTTCTTGAGGACTTCTTCGATCCGTCCCCCCAACCAATCGGGGCCTCCGGCATTTTGTATCCCCGCAACAGCCAGCGATATTTTCTGAAAGTCCGGGCGCGTGGCTTCGAGGAAGACATCTGCCGCGCCGGATTCCAGAATACCGATTGCACCGGCAATCAGCAGAAGCCCGCCGACCAACGTACTGATCAATTTCACCTGTGTCATCCGACTGACTCTCCCACTCGAAATACCATCTCGACATCCTTATAGGTGTCTGTCATATCGGCAGGAAAGGCTGGTACCATCCGCGGCTTCAGCACGGCCCGCTGGCCTGCCAGATCATAGTAGGCATTCCCTGACGACTGCTGCACGACCACGTCTTTGATCGTCCCATCCCGTTGAAGCCGAAACTTCACGACCATAGTATAGGTCTGTCCCGCCATATCGATCGGCGGCGGCTCCCAATGACTGCTGATGACAGCCTGCACGCGAGCCCAATAAGGATTCGACCCGGCCGTACCGGAAATCTTCAACGCCGTATCTGGAGTCTTCACCGATGAGACTTTTGCCTCTTGCTGAGGAGCCGGTTTCACGGGCGCCTCGCTCGGCTTCACCTCTTTCGGGATATCCAGCTTCGCGGCAGGATGAAACTGCTTAATCTTTTTCAGCTCTTCTTCTAATTCACGATTCAAATCATCGCTGACTGAAGACCGCTGCGAAATCTTGGCGGCCGGGTCCGGCGCCACATCGGACACACGTGGAATATCGAGGGCCTTCACCTTCGCCGCCTGTTGGGATTGAGCTGCCAATTTTGTTGCAGGGCTCAAATCGCCGAACTTCGGTGCATCCGGCGGGAGCTGAAGATCCCGGAGCAGATCCCTCCTCACCTCGCCCTTAGGAGGCGCAACGGAAGGGGCGGCGCGTGCGGTCATCGTCTTAACCAATGGCGCAGGGATCGGCTTCGGATCTGCAGCTTTAGCCGACTCAACCGGCTTCGACGGCTCGGCCGGCCTCGCAGGCGTCGGCAGACTGACCAGCGACACTTCCACCGACGTCAACGGACGTTCACCTTGCTGTGGAAGTCTGAGCCCTGCCATCGCAAGCAGCAGCACGACATGAAGGACCAGCGACAACGCCAGCGTTCGTTTGAGGCGAACGCTCATACTGGATTGATCGTCCTGATCGAACCACAGACTTGACTGGACCGACGTCTGGGACGTCATAATAACCAGCCCCCTTACACACGGTGCATCAATTCTTTCGCGGCGGCAGACGCGGGACCTGCGATGCGGCCACATGCTCCGGACCGGCCGGCTCCGTCACCATCCCGATCTTCTCGATACCGGCTTTTTTCACGCCGTCCATCACTTGAACCACGATACCATAGGGCACATCGCGATCCGCCCTCAGATACAGCGACACATCGGGGTGGTCCCGCTTCAGAAGCTTCAACTTCTGTTCCAGCTGGGCAACGCCGACCGGATCTTTGTCGAGATAGAGCCGCTGGTCTTTTTCGATCGTGAGCACCGTGCGCATTTCCGGCTTGATCGTATTCGTGGCAGAGGTCGGCAGCTTGATGTCCATCCCTCGATACAACATCGGCGCAGTGACCATAAAAATCACCAACAGAACGAGGACCACGTCGACGAGAGGGATCACATTGATTTCGGCCAGAAACCGGCGGTGCCGAGACTCAAGGGTCATCCTTGAGCTCCGACCGGGGCAGGTTTCGGCTTGGATGCAGCAGTCGCGAGGGAGGCCAGAAGCTCGATGGTCACTGAATCCAACCGGAACGCCGTATTGCGAATCCGGATGAGAAAGTAATTATAGGCGATGACGGCGGGAATGGCGGTGAATAGGCCGGCTGCCGTCGCGACGAGAGCCTCCGCCACGCCGGGAGCGACAGCAGAAATACTGGCGGTCCCTTGCGTGCCGATCTCACGAAACGCGTCGATGATTCCCATCACGGTCCCGAGGAGTCCGACAAATGGCGTAATATTTCCCGTCGTGGCAAGAAAGGGGAGATAGGTCTCAAGCCGCGAGAGCTGGCTTTGCCCGAGATGGGCCGCCGTTCGCTCTATCACATGTTGATCCACCGGCCCCGTGCTGGAGCCGTTCCGCCCCTCCGTTCGCCCAGACCCCACACGCTCCATCACACCTTCGAACACAGCGGCACTGGGGCTCCCCTCGATTCGCCGAACTTGCCGATACAACTCATCGAGGTCGTGTGTTTTGGCCAAGAGCGCAAGAAACCGTCGATCCTCTCGGTCGGCTACGCGAAAAGCTCGCCATTTGGAGAAAATTACGGCCCAGGATATGACGGAGAAGACGAACAGGAGCAAGAGTACGATTTTTGACACCGAACCAAGCGAGCCGACCAGTCCGGATAGACCTGTCTGAAACATGCAGCGATAACCTTTCCAGACTCTAGGAAGTACTCATCCTCCTGCCTACGAAATCCACACACTCACCGGGGAAATTGGCGGGGCCGACGGGATTTGAACCCGCGACCTCCAGATTGACAATCTGGCGTCCTAACCAGCTGAACGACGGCCCCTCGAAACTCAACGTATAGCGGAAGATGTAAATGACAAGACGATATCTAGCGGTTGGTCCCGTCTGAAGTTCTTAATTCTTCGTATCGTATCTATCCTGTCCCCTTACCCTGGTAGGCGGAACAGGGATCGAACCTGCGACATCCACCGTGTAAAGGTGGCGCTCTGCCAACTGAGCTATCCGCCCGATTTTCTTAACAAGCTGGGCGGGATGCTACCAAGTCCACCTCCCCATGTCAACCGAATCTCGCACTCTTCTTGCATTTTTTAGCCATCATCCACTCCACACACATGAATCGGGGTTTCTTCGGTTATCTTTTCTGTCCCGGCCGCCGGCCTGTCCGAGGGAAACAGCTGTCATGCACCCGCTTCAGACGTCCCCGTTCAACATGCGTATAAATCTGCGTGGTCACAATATTGGCATGGCCAAGCATGACCTGCACAGCGCGAAGGTCTGCCCCACCTTCGAGCAGATGCGTGGCAAACGAATGCCGCAACATGTGCGGTGAAATTACTTGTGTGATCCCTGCTCGCTGCGCACGCCCTCGCAATAATTTCCAAAAGGCTTGCCGCGTCAGCGGACCGCCGCGTCGCGAGACAAACAAATACCGCGAAGTCCGTTGCTTGAGGAGCTGCGGCCGCGCGGTACCCACATACTCCTGCAGCAGTTGCCTGGCCCCTTCTCCCATCGGCACCAAGCGCTGCTTCGCCCCCTTGCCCGTGACCCGGAGATACCCGACATCAAGATTCACCTGTGAGACTTCAGCCGTCACCAATTCAGACACGCGCAGCCCAGTCGCATAGAGCAACTCCACCATCGCACGATCACGCCGGTCTTCAAGAGTAGGGATTGCGACCAGATCCAATAACGCAGTGACATCCTGCTGCGACAATGTTTTGGGCAGTCGAATGCCACGAGTGATCGCAGGCAGACTGATGGCAGGACTGTCCTCAATCATTCGTTCCTGCATCAGGAACCGGAACCATCCGCGGATTGCCGACAGACAGCGGACGGAGGAGGCGCGGGACAACCGGGACTCCTGTAACGAATGAAGAAACCCCGTCAACATCGCCGGAGTGAGCGGTTGAAGCAATACGGCGCCGGTACGATGCGCATAGGCATGGAACTTACTCAGATCGCGTCGGTAGGCTTCGATCGTGTTGACGGAGAGACCACCTTCCACTCGGAGGTGGCGCAAATATCGCTCGACCAGCGGGTCCAACATCATCGGTTCGATGATAGCCAATCACTCTCATGAACACAACGAGCCATACGGGACTTTCCTTGACACCCCCACAAGGTTTCCGATAGTAGTCACCTGTGTACTACAAGTCCGTTACCCCCTCTAGGAGCCCATGGCCCGCCCGTTGATAGCGACGCCCCCACAGCGCATCTCTCCCCTCTTGGCATGCCGGTGCCTGGCACTCGCCCTTGCCTGCGTCCTGTTCTGGCCAATGGGGTTCGCACTCAGCCCTGCGGTACAGGCGCAAACGGGAACACCGGCCACGGCGAGCCATCCGACCCTGAACCAGGCGAAACGCCTGATCGATACAGAACGGGCGGAGGAAGCCATCACCCTCCTTCGTCGTTTCCTGACGACCTCTCCGAAACCCGACCTGCTCGACGATACCTATCTCCTGCTTGGCGCAGCCCTCTATGGGTCACAACAGTATGGTGAGGCCCTCAAATACTTGCAGCAACTGCAGACGGAGTTTCCTGAGTCCGAGGTCTCAGACCGCGGCAAGATCATGCAGGCCCGTACCCATGCGGCGATGGGCAACCTCGACCTGGCGCTCCCCATTTTGACCAGTCTCCGCACCCTCTCGAAAGATGATGCCACCAGACGCGAAGCCCTGCGCCTGAGTGGGGATTTCTACGCGCAAAAAAAAGACACCATCCATGCCATCCAGGCCTGGCTCGATGAAATGGCGTTGGGCACCGAGGACCAAGCGGAAGACGCGAGGACCCGTATCCGCGAGTTCGTTAACGAGACATCGGACCGCAAACCTCTCGAACGAATCCGGGAAACCTTTCCTCGCAGCTTTCCCGGCGATCTCGCCTCGCTCCGCCTCATCGACGTCTATGTCGGCCGAGGCGAAGAACACCAGGCCGTCCGGCAAATCCAGCAATTTCTCTCCAGCTTCCCGACGCACCCGCAGGCGGCCGGCACTTCTGAGCTGCTCACGACACTCCAAGCCAAACTCATGTCCCATCAGTTCTTCATCGCCGCGGTCTTACCGCTCTCTGGGAAACTCGCTCCCTTTGCCACAGAAACTCTCAACGGCATCCAACTGGCCATCGAGGCACACAAAGACAAGGCCGGCGTTCCCTCGATTGGTCTCATCGTCAAGGAATACGAATCCGACCGTGCCTCGTTTCTGGACGACTTCTCCGGACTCCTGAACAATAATCGCCTCCTGGCCGTCATCGGCCCGCTCTTGTCCAAACATTTACCGGTGATGGCTGAACTGGCCGGACGAGCCCACATCCCATTGATCACGCCGACAGCGACCGTCCCCAACGTCAGACGGCTCGGCTCCTATGTATTCAGCACCTCGCTCACGTATCAGCTCCAAGCTAAACGCATCGCGGCCTATGCCATTGGGGAACAGGGCTTCCGGCGGTTCTGCATCCTGCATCCCGATACGGCCTATGGCCGCGAATTGGCCAGACTGTTCGCCCAAGAGGTACGCCAGCATGAAGGAGAAGTGATCGCCATCGAATCCTACAAAGAGGGCGAGGCCGACGTGAGTGCGCAGCTCAAGCACATGAAAGCCGAAGATCTCAAGCGGTATGGCTTATCCGTGCCGGTCGATCAGACCAAGCTGACCGGAAAACTGACCAAGATGGACAGGAAGATTCTCTACACGCCAGGCTTCGATGCGGTCTTTATACCGGGCCGCGCAGCCGACGCCGGCCTCATCGCGGCCCAGCTTAATTTCCACGATATGAAAGTGCCCTTCTTAGGCACCAATGGATG
>JANYAJ010000318.1 GCA_025361385.1 Nitrospira sp. | reverse complement strand
GTGATCCAGCTCAAAGACCAGAAGTCTCCCGGCGAGTCGGCCCTGTTCATTCAGCAGCGGAAAGGTGTGCTGATTGTCGGCGATGCCTTGATCGGGAAACCGGCCGGCTCCGTCAGTATGCTCCCCGCTGAAAAATACGCCGATATGGCGAAGGCTCAGGAGGGACTCCGTCGCCTCCTCAAGTATAACTTCGATAGTCTGCTCGTCGGCGACGGGACCTCGATCCTTACCGACGCCAAGCCGGCGGTCGAACGATTGCTCCAGCCCGCATCATGACGCTACGGAACGGACTTTCCGAAGAGCTCAATCGCCAGGGCAACGAGCATTTCTCGCGCGGTCTCTATACCGATGCCTATACCTGTTATGCCAAGGCGTTAGAATGCGACCGGCTGACCGGCGACCAACGGGCGTTAGCATCTACGTTGGGAAATCTCGGGAATATTTGTGCGGTCAGCGGGCGTCGGGAATCCGCGCAGACCTACTACCAAGAGGTGCTGGAACTGCAAAAGATTCTGGGTGATGAGAAGGGGATCGGGACGACGCTGGGCAACTTGGGAAATCTGAGGGCTGATGCGGGCGAATGGGATCGTGCCAAAGCCTATTACCTCGAAGCGTTGGATCTCATGAGTAAGGTCCATGATGAGGCGGGCAAGGCGGTGTTATTTTCCGATCTTGGCTTGGTCGCCCGCGAGACCAAGGAGTTCGACCAGGCGATCGGATACTACGAGCAGTCGCTGGTCCTGATGCGGCGGTTAGCGAATCAGGGTGGCGTGGCCGATGCCTGGCGCATGATCGGGCGAACGTTTTTGATGCAGCAACGGTATGACGATGCCATTGCCTGCTGCCAGACCAGCCAGTCCATTGCCGAGCGTTCCCGCGACGAGTTGCGGACCGGCGGGGCTCGGTATCTATTGGCACAATGTTATGAAGAAACCGGCAAGTTGCGAGAGGCGGCAGATCTTCTTGAACTGGTGGTGCGAATGGATCGCAAGTATCAGCTGCCGAAACTCGAAGAGAATATTCAACGGTTGGCGGCCCTACGTGCCAGTCTTGCCGGGCAGGACGGTCCACCACCCCATCGAAAGGCGCGCGCATGAGTACTGGAACCCCGACAGCCTGGATGGCCCTTAAGGCTTCGCTGGCCCCTGTGTTTCCGCGGTTAATTGAGTTGGAGCCGGGCGGTCCGATGGCGCTGGAACTCGGTCACGATGGATGGCTGTTGGAGCTGACGCCGGATGGAAGGCTCCTGTGCCAGTATGGGATGTCGCTTGAGGATGTCATGACGCTGCTCTCCGATGGGACGCCGGAGGATCTCGGTACCGACGAGATCGCTAAGCAGGCCAAGTATTACATTCAACCGGCCGTCGCAAAGTACCGTGCGATTCTGTTGCAATCGGGATTTTCAGAACGGACGGAGATGAACGACGACTATGTGGCTGCCTGCTTTGAACGAACTGTGGACATGACCAATTCACCGGCTGTGCAGGACTTGATGCGTTGGTGTGTGAGGACGATTGGCGTGGAGGCGTGAGTCAGCGGATCTCGACGTTCGACGATTTGCGCGATGCCATCACGGCATACCGGTTGCCGCGAGTTCTGAACGCCGCCCTTGAGCTGAATCTCTGTACGGCCGTCGGTACGAAGACCTGGACGATTCCCGTCCTGGCTCACGAGATGAAAGTCAGTGAGCGGGGATTGGCCATCCTTTGCCGGAATCTTGCGATGGCCGGCCTGCTGAAGAAAAAAGGCGAAACCTACCGGAACAGCCGGTTGGGCGCCACGGCGTTGAACGCAGCGCATCCCGCCTATCGAGGGGACTATCTCCGGCTCATGACGAGCCATTGGGCCGATTGGGGCCGACTATTGGAATCGGTACAGAGCGGCCTGCCGCTCGGTCACGATGAGCCGGATGCGCCGGACTATCGGCGTCGGTTCACATGGGCCATGCATCACCGGACCTTGGAGACGGCTCCACAGATTGCAGCCCAACTCGACCTGCGTGGGGCGCGGACGCTGCTCGATCTTGGCGGCGGTCCCGGCACCTATGCCATGGCCTTCCTCGCAAAGAATCCCCAACTTCGGGCCACGGTCTGCGACCGTCCCGCAGCCCTCGACGTGGCGAAGGAGATTGCCGCGACTCACAAGGCCGGCGCCCGACTTTCCTACCTCCCATTAGACTTGCTGACAGACACGATTCCCGGCACCTACGATGTCATCTGGTATTCGAACGTCCTCCACATCTATTCGCCGCACGACAATCGGGCGGTGTTTCAGCAGGCGTTGGCCGCCTTGAACCCTGGAGGCCGCTTGCTGATTCAGGATGCCTTTCTCCACGACCGAGAAGGTCTGTTTCCCGAAGAGGCGAGTCTCTTCGCGGTCTCCATGTTGCTGTTCACCGAGAGGGGCAATACCTATTCGCCAACCAGGCCCTCGCCTCGACCGCCGAATAGGTATTGCCCCTCTCGGTGAACAGGAGCATAGAGACCGCGAAGAGACTCGCCTCTTCGGGAAACAGACCTTCTCGGTCGTGGAGAAAGGCATCCTGAATC
>JANYAJ010000253.1 GCA_025361385.1 Nitrospira sp. | reverse complement strand
CAACATTTTACCCAGCCGCCGCCTCGGTATAACGAAGCGTTGCTGATTAAAGAATTGGAAGAAAAAGGCATCGGTCGGCCATCCACGTATGCGAGCATCATTTCCACGATTCAGGATCGCAAATATGCCGAGAAGGTGGATGGGCGGTTCGGTCCCACCGAAACCGGGAGGACCGTCAACGATTTCCTGCTGAAGGGATTTCCTGATCTGATCAACGTCGACTTCACCTCGCACATGGAGGAGGAGTTGGACGCAGTCGAAGAAGGCAACAAACCCTGGGTGACGGCTGTGCGGGAGTTTTACGGGACCTTCACCACGGATCTGGAGAAGGCCAAAACCATTCCCGGCCCCAAGGACACGGTGGAGCCACCGACGGATCTTCCCTGCGAGAAGTGTGGCAAGATGATGGAGATTAAATGGGGACGGAACGGCAAGTTTCTCGCCTGCCCTGCCTACAAGGACAAGCCGCCTTGCAAGAACACGCAGAACTTCGAGAAGCTCGAGGATGGCACCATTAAGATCGTCCCGAAGATTGAGCTGACGACGGATGAGAAGTGTGAGAAATGCAGCAGTCCGATGGTGGTGAAGACCGGACGATTTGGCAAGTTCATTGCCTGTTCGGCGTACCCAGAATGTAAGACGACCAAGCCGCTTGCGCTGGGCGTGAAATGCCCACAGCCAGGCTGCGGTGGCGATCTCGTTCAAAAGCGCACCAAGAAGGGCGCGCGGGCATTTTTTGCCTGCAGCAAATATCCGGCATGCGAATATGCCATGTGGGATCGTCCGATCAACAAGGCCTGCCCGACCTGCAGCGCCCCGTTTCTCATTGAAAAAGTGACCAAACAAGTTGGACGAAGCGTCCAATGCCGCGACGAAGAATGTGGCTATCGCGAGGCTGGGTAAGCGTCGTTCCCGCCATTTCGATCAACTGCTGTTGTCTCGCCCCTTTCTTTGCCTCCTCGATTGAATCGACAATGAAGCATTCATGCCATCGGTGCCGGCTGATGGACGGCCTTGTCTCTTGCCGCTCGGTTGACGAACGGCCTGCAGGTGCCGATAATGAATGTATGTGTTCTGCCTGAGCCTTCGGCTCGGATGACCCACCTGTGCGCCCCTAACGATGAGGGCCAATCCAACGTGAGAAAGGGGAGAAACCATGAAAGCAAAAGAGGGTGTCATCAACGTGTTGAATAAGGTGCTGACCGCAGATCTGACCGCGATCAATCAATATTTCGTGCATGCCAAGATGTGTGAGAACTGGGGCTATGAGCGGCTTCAGCATACAGTGCGGGAACGCAGTATCGATGAGATGAAGGATGCCGATGAACTCATCGGGCACATTCTTTATCTGGAGGGTGTGCCGAACGTGCAACGCATGAATACCGTGCAGGTGGGGGAAACGGTTCCCGAGCAGCTCAAGCTCGACCTCAAGGCTGAGCAGGAAATGCTGACATTGCTGAACGAAGGCATCGTCCATTGCGCGAAGGTCTTGGATTTCACGACCCGCCACATGTTCGAAGATATGGCGAAGGATGTCGACGTGCATATCGACTGGATCGAAACGCAGATGGAAACGATCAAGCAGGTCGGCCTGGAGAACTATCTCGCCGAGCAGATTAAGAAAGAGAGCTGACTAGGACTATGAAAGCCAAAGAAGGCGTCGTCGAGTTCCTCAATCAGATCTTGAAGTCGGAACTGACGGCCGTACATCAATATCTGCTTCATGCAGCTCTGTGTAAGAATTGGGGCTACGAGCGGCTGCATGAACACTTCAGCCATCTGGCGCAAGAGGAAGTCAGCCATTCCTCTGGCCTGATCGGTCATATCCTCTATCTGGACGGGACTCCGGATGTCGCGCATCTCGATCAGGTGGGGGCGGGCCGCACGGTGAAAGATCTGTTTAAGGCCGATCTGGAATTTGAACGCGAAGATGTCGAGTCCCTCCGCAAAGCCATTGTCCATTGCGCCAAGGTTGGTGATTTCACAACCCGCCACTTGATGGAAGATATGGCGGTCGATTCGGAGGAGCATGTCGATTGGTTTGAGACCCAGCTTCGGACGATCGATCAAGTTGGCCTCGACCGGTATCTCGCCGAGCAGATCAAGAAGTAGCGGATCTTTCTTCGTGTCGCTACAGGAGTTGTCGCTGCTTCCCTATCCCTGTTCGATGAGAGGGCGGGGGGCCTCAGGAGGACGAGAGGGCCCCCGGCCGTGAAGTGGGATGGCACTCCCACTTCACGGCCGGTGTGTCGGGCACCGGCTGCACGGTCTACGCTCTTTCGATCACTCCTACTGGTAGTCCTCGTTCAGCGATTTCAAAAATGCGACTAGCGATGCCGTGTCGCCGGCTGTCAGCGCGATGCCCTGGAGTTGGGATGCGCCGTTTCGCAATGATCCCGCACGAGCTTGCGCGGAGACTCCGCGATAGAACCCGAGGATGTCGTCCAATGTGTCGAACCGTCCCGTATGCATATAGGGAGCAGAGTGGCTCAGATCCCGAAGACCGGGGGTTTTGAACCTGGCGATCGCTTCGTCGAGTAGAGTCGTGTCGGCAGGACAAGCAGCGGGAAGGTGTTCATCGCAGAGAATGGCTCGTATTTTTGCCTGGGGACCAGGCATGTCGGGATTGGCGAAGACATTCCAGACGCCCAAATCTGTCAACGTGGTTCCCGCTGAGGGGATCGATCGGAACCGTTCACTCGCGGTGAGATGTTGCTCGGTCGCAGGAAGATCGTTGGCCGTTCGTGCGGCCAGATTGGGAATGGAGAGCGCCATGAACGATCCAGGAGCATGACCAGCGCCGACAGCCACGTCGTCGAATTCTTGTTGGGTCGTGCCCGTATTGTGCAGCTTGAAATCGGTGAAGTTCGGCGCAGCATGGCAGCTGATGCAGTTGCCGATCGTCCCCGCAGTCAATTCACCCGGTGAAGCGGGGAGCGTCAATGGCTCTGCCAGGAAAATCTTCAACCCTGCCAGCTCAGCCGCTCCGAATTCGAAGTTCTGCGAGGGATGGAACTGAAATTGGCCATCCGTCCGGTTCGGGTTGGACGTCACGAATTGCGGGCTGAATCCTGGCGCGTTGACTAACGTCCGTAAGCGCCGGCTGTAATCGAGTTCGGTTTCGTTCGGGTTCGGCCGCTGGGGCAGACCGTTGGCTTCCAGGAAGATATCGAACGGTGAACGGATGGGAGCTCCGCTGTCTTCCGTTTGCGAGAAGAGCAGCCCGTTGACGTAAGCGGCGACGACTTTCACGACGGCGTCGAATATCTCCTGATCAGTTCCGGATCCCACAAAGGCCCGGAACTGCGGAGGAAGACGGAGGTCGTTGGGGATGGCGGAATTTGTTCCGGTGAACAGAATGCGGTAGGACAAACCGCCTGATTGATCGGTCAGGTTGAATGAACCATCGTCGCCTCGGATCACTCGTGCGAGATGGGCAACGGCCTGGTCCCGTTCACCAGGGAGCCATCCGTAGTTCCTTCCTGTGAACGTGGCTGCGACCAGATCTTCCATCGAGTTGAACTCAGTATCCAGATGGAACAGGACGCCCCCGGTTCGATCCAATGTAGAATTGACGAGCGCCGGTGAGTTTCGAGGTGTGTGAGTTTTTCCGTCTGTCCTCGCAGGAATTGGGCTCCGGCGCGCGAAGTCGGCGTATGTCCGCATTCCGCCTCCTGGTGCTGTCAATAAATCATCGACGAAGTGACAGGATCGGCAATTCATGGAGAGACCGCTGAAGGGACTCGGGTTGATGGATCCTGGTATCGCCGATCCAGGTACGGCGGTTTCCACGGTGTCGACGACCGGATCTCCGGCATTTGGATTGTTCACATTGCCGTTGCCGGGAATGTCCAGAAATACTTTGAAGGCTTGCGCGAACCTGGTATCAAGAAACAGCCGTTCACCGACCGCTTGTTCGGCTCCTGGCGTTCCGGTTGCCTGCACTGTAGCCGCTCCACCGGATGAACTGCCTCCGCCTGAGCAGCCAGCCATCGCGAGCATGGCGAATAAGAGAGAAGACAGGGATGCCTGTATGTGGATGTGATTACTTGGTCGCATGGTCGAACCTCTTACAGTTAGGTGAACTGGGGTGGAGTAGGGATGACATACATTGGTTGCACAAGACCTCAACGAGTTCTGGGTCGAAATGGGTCCCGGATGCGACTCGAATAATTCTGAGTGCAATTCGGTTGCGCACGACATGTTCGGAGGCGCCGGGAACATGGATGGCGTCGAAGGCATCGGCGATTGAAAGTATCCTGGCTCCAAGCGGGATGAACCGCCCCCTGATGCCATAGGGGTAGCCGGAGCCGTCCCATCGTTCGTGGTGATGCGCAATGAGCACGGAGGCCTCACTCAAGAATGAGAACGGTTTCAGGAGCATCGCTCCCAGCCGGGAATGGTTCTGAATGGCGACGTAGGACTCGGGCTCAAGTGGGTCCTGGATTTCTGCGAGGTGGGGCGGGAGCAACAGGAGCCCGATGTCATGCAGCAACGCGGCGAGCTTGAGCTGGTGCAACTCGTCGTGAGCGAGGCCGACCGCTTGTCCGATCAACAGCGCGATCGCAGCCGTGCGGCGCCCGTGGCCTGCCTGCCAGGGAAGTGCCCGATCCAACTCCTTACTGACTTGCCGGACGAGGATGCTTTCGACATCACGGCGTGATGCGAGAGGGAGCTGGAGCCGGTCGATCTTGTTGAGCATGGCCTGTATCGTGAGGATGCCAGGGTGGACATGTTCACAGATCCGCTGTCCCATCGTCGTTCCTCCAAGATAAACAAAAAGCCCAAGACCACGTTTGTGATCTTGGGCTCTGGGTGAAAGACCTCTGGCCGCAGTTTGTGTCGAAAGTCAGGGAATGCTAGCTCATGCTTCTTTTCCGTGTTTCCCGGACATCAGCGGCTGTTTCAGGACCCACATCTCATGGAGCGGGATGACCATCATGATGAGAAAACCTACCGTCATGAGGGTGTCGCCGGTCAGCATGGTTAACACAAACACCGGTGAGACGTAGCTGATGAGCCAGGGCGAGAGCAGGTCCAATGTCACCCCACCGAATGAGATCCAGGTCGTGACGACTTTCAGCCGGCTACTGGCGTTCGTGAGATAGAGCACGTGGACCAGAATCATGAACACGACCGGCATCGTAAAGAGGTGGAAGTGCGTGATCTCTGCCAGCTCTCTGAACGACATCGGCTCGCCGAATGTGGCGTCCGACCCTCTGTAATGATTGGCGATTCCTTCGGGCGACATCCCCGTCATACTGTGGGCCCAGAAGAAAGAAAAGGTAAAGCCTGCCAGCATCAAAAAGAGAAAGAACGTATAGACCAGCCGGATGTGCCGATCTGAGTCGCGAAGTTTGAATCTGGTGTTGAAGTTCCGCATGGTTGAGCAGGCCGTCCACCCCCTATCAGTTTCCGAAGATGGAGCCGAAGATCCCCTTCTCCGATTTCTTTGCGGCCACCGTATCGCTGCCCAGTCCAGCCGGTTTCAAATAGAATTCATCGACCAGCACCAGCACTCGCTTAATTCCGGCAGTCATCGAGCGGACCGACATGGTGGCGCCGCTGATATTGAGGATGTCTTTGTTGATGCGGACCGGGTCGAGGACCGTCTTTCCTTCGTACTGTACGTTGAATCGCTTGGTGCGCACCTCACTGCCGCGGGCTTCACGGAAGACGAGCAATTCGACGTTTGAGACATGACCGCGCGCATCCACTCCAACCATATAGGTCATTGGTTTGTGTTTGCCGATGGTATGCTGGACGAGGGCATAGCCGTCGATCTGTGATCCGCTCTCCCCAATATAGACCTCAAACGATTCTTCAGGGAATTTCCAGCCGATACGTTCTTCAATCGTCGCCTTCTTATCCATGGGGACTCGGAGCAGTTCTTTTCTGACGCGCTCGGATTTGGGAAACATCAACTTGACCGCTTCTTCCTCCGTGAGGAAGACTTCCGCCATCGACATTTCCTGTTCTGTCAGATAGCGTTTGAGTTCGTTGTCCCAGACCCGTTCAGCTCGAGCGGTGGCCGGGGACATCACGGAGAAGAACGCCAGTGAGAGGATGAGCAATCGAGCCATCATGCTGCCGTACACCCCTTTTCTTTCAGTTTCGCGTTGAGCCGATCGACCACTTCGTTCGTGGCATCTTCCGATGGATCGATGGGCCACCACCTGGTGGCTTGCTGAGTGACGCCACCGCGGGCATGCCATCGCTGCCTGATTTCTAAGATGCTCACAGAGGCGACGTCATTCATGCGTTTGACGGAGACGGTCATGCGGGCGCGTTCTTTATTGCCAAAGCCTTCTCTCCCAAACATGCCAAAAGATCGTTCCGAGGTTGGGGGGACGTCCAGCCAGGCTGTTTCAATCAGTCCCTTTTCTTTGTCGTACGACGCGATGGATTGTCCCTTCATGGTCTCGAGCGCGGCATCCCAGGCCATGTCATAGGAACAGACGAAGTATTGCTCGCGGCTTCCGCTCAACGCGGCGCAGCTGGCAGTGAGGAATGCAAGGGCGACGATGGCTATTCGAAGTGTAGGCATTGTGCAGACTGCTCTTTCTTGCTCAGGGCGATCCCTCTCTCGGAAGAGAGGGATCGCCCTCTTCGGCTTAGAAATATGTTGCCGCCGAGATCACAAACGCACCGTCGTGAATGCGCTCGCCCGTGTTCGGGTTGAACGACTTCGGCAGGTACTGGTAGCTCATCTTGAAAACAGTATCTTCCACCGGGCGATAGTTCAGCCCGAAGGAGATCTGTTCCATTTGCCCTTCGCTCTCAGCACGGTTGTCCATATTCAAGTTCACCCGGTCATAACGCACCACGGCTGTGAAGGTAGATCCTTCGCCAAACCGTTTGGGTGAGAGGGCTGTCAAGAAAGAGGGCATGAAGTGGTAGTTACCCTGGATGTAGAACCCCTGCATCCGTTGCGGAGGAGCCGCTAGGGGATTAAATGTATTAAGCCCCATCATAAGACCGCCCGGGGTAAAGCCGATTGTATTGCCGGGAATGGCACGGGAGTTTCCCCTCGCATAGGCCCAGGCTGCTTCACCGATGATCTCAAACGGTCCTTTTTGGAGGGTCCAGTCGAGGGCTGTGATGCTCAGGGGGTTATAGCTGGTGGGGGATTGATTGCCGTAATAGCTCGATCCGGCGACTTCCACGCCG
>JANYAJ010000244.1 GCA_025361385.1 Nitrospira sp. | reverse complement strand
CCGGCGAGCGGCGTATCCTGCGTCCTCGATAGTGTGAAGGCGTCCGGTGTCCGCGGTCAGTTCGCCTGCATGTCGAAGGCGATCGCGGGGATGACAGTGGATCCCCGGACAGCGGGGGTAGACTTGGCGAAGCAGGCTTCGCAACAGCCCGGCATTCGAGATAAATTCTGCGCGCTAAGCGATCAGGCCGGTGGAACAACAGGAACTGAGACGGATACAAAGCAAAAAGAACCAGGCGCATGGGAGAAAGTTAAGGATGCTGCCGGCAAAGTCAAAGATGTCGTGGTCAGCGTGGTGCTCGCCGTCTTCGATAAAACGCCGCCCGTAGTCGATGTTGCGGCACAGGCTGCGAGCCCGGAAGGCGCAGATGCCGCGAGAGGGGTCCTACAGATACTGCAAGAGAAAAGTGCACTAGGCAACCTAGCAGATACCGGCGACACGGATGCCTATTACCAGCAGCGCGAAGGTCGGGTCACCACCGACCCCCAGGCCAATCAGGGTCGCACCATAAACGATCCTGCGAATCCAGGCGGTGGCTGCAGCGGCAGCGTCAGCTCCAACGCCGCCGCCCGCGCGAAGGCGCTCTATCAATGCACCATGGGATCAGACATGACGATGCGGCAGCCGGGTGCCGGCATGGGCGGCGTTCGGACTCCTGGAAGCCCCTCCCCCACGCCGAATCCGACGATCGCGCTGTTCGATCCATCTCAAGCTGCCGGGCCGATTCCCGGCGCCATGTCTTGCATGATGCAGGCCGGTGATCTTGCCCGTAACGGGGTGAATGACCAGAAATGCGCAGCAATGCGTTGTATGCAAGGGGAAGTCTGTCCCTGTAACCGCGGCGGCGGCATTGGCGGTGGCCAACCCATGGAACTCAAACCACAGATGAAAGCGGGTCCTGAATGTATCGATGGACCCTGCGCTCCAACACCTCAGAGTTCTGGCGGCGTCTTCACAGGACCAAAGACCGGTGGTGGAGGCACCGGGCCAGTGCCATTCGGCGGGACGGCACCCAAGGGACCGGCACCTCTGCCTTCTCCTGGTGGTGGAACGGGGCCGGTTCCGATTCGGTAGCAGGATTCGACGATGGAAGGATATTCTGAATAAAGAACAAGGTTTCCATGAACATTATGCCAGTTGGAGCGACTCACCAGATGTCTGCGCTAGTCTCTTTCAACGGCATGGCTGTCGAGTGAGGTTCGAGCGACTCACTGGTCGCGCAACATATGGGGGATGACATGGGAATCCGCGTGACCGTCATAATGGGACTCGTGTCAGTTGGCGTTCTGTGGGGTGGGCTCGCTGTGAGTAAAGAGGTTCTTGATGGGCCCACGATCAAAGTGGAGCGAGCCGCCCATTTTCTCTCTCCGGATGGGGTCGATACCGTCCTCGCCCCTGGAGTCTATGGGGTTGAGACCAAGGATGAGAAGGTCATCAACCTCACCGCGGTCGACGGTGGCAAAACCATCACCCTTCAGGCCGAAGCCGGCACTCACGAGGAGCCGCTCTCAGCACCGAAAGCATTGATCGTCATACAAGAAGAGGATCTCTTTCGCATCGTTCTACTGATGCCAAGCGGAAAGACCTTGGAGGCCCTCGGCACGTTCAGCGGAGTACGCACGAGAGCTCCAAGCACAATGGTACCATTGCGACCCTTAATGCCGCGGCCACTCTACCCGGTATCGACATGCATGGCACCGACCGGCACCGGCACCCCCCACGGCAGCGTGACCACGGCGCAGACCTGGACGGCGGCAGCCAGCCCGCACAATGTGCCAAATGACATCAACATCACGGCGCAGCTCGTAATCGAGCCCTGCGCCGTGGTGCGCATTGACCCCGGCCGGACAATCACGATTATGAATACACCGACCAGTAATGGTGCATTAATCGCATCGGGTATGCCCGGGGCGCCGGTCACCATTGAGCCGCGGGTAGCCGGCCAGAATTGGGGGTCGATTCGCAACTACAACGGCATTCTGTCGCTGACCCACGCGGTTGTGCACGGCGGCGGCGCTCCGGTCGGCATCAACCAGGCATTAACAGGTGCTCTGCGAATGCTGAGCACCGGCGCGGTCGGCATGTTTCATGTCGACGATGTCGAAATCGCCTTGTCCTCAAGTCAAGGTGTCTACATCGACGGCGACATCGGCTTTGATCCAACATCGCAGAACCTACGTGTGATGGGCTCGGCGGGCTACCCGGTTAGTGTTGTCGCGCGCGTCCTCAACTCCATCCCGACCGGCACCTATTTTCCCAATGGTCGCAACGCGATCGCAGTCGCTGGAGTCAGCGTCGGCGGCCCGGTGTCCAATGCCCAGACAATGCACTATCGCGGCGTACCCTATCACGTCGGCCGCGGGTCGGAAGAGGGAAGGATGGACGTCAATTCTGGCGTCAATGGCATGGTCGCCGTGTTGACCATCGAACGCGGCGTACAAATTCAATTTTCACCAGGTGGGACGCTGAACATCGACCCGACACAAGGGACCAATTACCTCAACCCGATCCTCGCCAGAGGCGCACTGATTGCTATTGGCACGGCCGCGCAGCCGATTGTGTTCACATCCGACAAAGGTTCCGCTTCCGCCCCGGGAAACTGGCTCGGCATTGGATTCGGTGGCGAGGTCGATCCGCAGAGCATCTTGCAGCATGTGAGCGTCCTGTATGCCGGTGGGCCAACAGTCACCGGCAGCAATTCGTGCCCATTCCCCAGCCGCGTCGGTCCGAACTACGCAGCGATCAGGATTTTCGGACCGGCGAGGAAGCAATTCATCACCTACACCGATATCATGTACAGCGCACGTGACGGCATCGATCGCGGCTGGCGCGCCAACGTGCAAACAGACTTTGTGTCGAACAGCGTGACCAACACATTTAACACAGTCACCGCGTTCGCAGGGTGTAAACAGAGCACGCCGCGAGACTACAACGGCGTATGTCCTACGAATCCGCCTCCTCCTTGTGAGAAGTAACGGTTGCGTCTTTACTGGACCAACGGACGATGGAGGCACGGGGCCAATGCCATTCAGCGGGACGTCACCTAAAGGAAGGACGCCTAGGTCTCCTCCTGGGGGGGGGGAGGCCTCTGACGGAACCGAGGCCGATTCGATAGAAGGATTGGATGACGGAAGAACATTCATTCGAGGAGCGCAATAAGTTATTTCAACTAAGGAGGTTCAATATGCCACTCAAGGGAATGCTTGGAATCACACTCGCAGCGTTTGTGCTGATAATGTTTGGAACTGTCACTGCGCAGGCAGATACGATCTATGTTTCCATCAGGGGGATGAAGCAGGGGCCGTTTAGAGGAGAGATTCTACAGGAAGGGGTTAAAGGCAGCAAGATTGCTGGGCTGAAATTCCACTATGACATCGTGAGTCCTCGAGACCTTGCCACTGGATTGGCCACTGGCAAGCGCCAACATAAACCAGTGATGATCACAAAAGAATGGGGCGCGGCGTCTCCGCAACTCTTTCAAGCCCTGGTGACCAACGAAGTGTTACCTGAAGTAGTCATCGATTTCGTCGGCGTTGATCCCAAAGGGGCCATGACGCTATCTCACAGTATTAAACTCACTAATGCCTTCATCTCAGACATCTCCCACTCGACGGAGCCGATTGCCATAGGGGGGATCCGCCATTTGGAGGACGTGAGCTTTACCTTTCAGAAAATCGAACTCTTGGACGTGCGGAGCAATACCATGGCGATGGATGACCGAACTCTCCCATAATAGATAAGGCATGGCTGCTGGCTGAATGACTTGCAGTCATGTATGAATGTTGAGCGCGGAGACGATGCGAAATCTTCCAATAGTCCGGTCGCAGGAGACGCGTTATACACGTGACAGCGCGTTCTCCTACACCTGTCACGCCTGCAGCCGGTGTTGCCATGACAAGATCATCCATCTGAATCCCTACGAGGTGGCGCGGCTGGCTCAGAATAGAGGCATCGGAACCACAGAGTTTCTCTCGCAATACACAGACGCCGCCGGCACCGCCTTGAAACGAGTCGAGGTTGGTGCCTGCATATTCCTGACGGAGAACGGATGCGGGGTCCATGCGGATCGTCCCTTGGTCTGTCGAATCTATCCGTTAGGCAGGCACGTCACGGCTCAGGACGGCGAATGGTTCGCTGAATTGGAGCCACACCCACACACGGAAGGCGCCTATGGAACGGCGGGCACGGTGGGAGAATATCTCCATGATCAAGATGCCCAACCCTATATCGAAGCGGTGGACCGGTATTTAGATCTCCTCGGAAAAATGGCCGTCGCCCTCAGACGGGACCTCGAACACAATACGAACATACGAACGGAGGTCGAGCAGGCCATCGACCGCCTCATGACAGACCATCAGGCTCCGATGCCAGTCTGGCTGGACGTAGATGCCGTCATAACGCAATATTGCGCGGAACAGCGCCTCGACGTACCAACCGATCCTTCCGTAAAGATGGATCTCCACATGCGCGCGATTGAAGGATGGATAGAAGTAGTCAATTCCCAACCAAGGAGGGTCCAATGACCGAGCAGAACAGGACAAAGAGCAGAGCAGGCGAAGTCTCCCACGTGGCTGAAACAGCCCAAGCCATCACGCTCGCGGCGACTGTCGCCATGCTGGGATTGTCGCTTGGAGTCGACGTACCGCAACTCTTGGCGGCATCTCCTGAAGGGATTCCTGGCAATAAAGTTCCTGGAGGAATTTCGTCCAATCAATTCAAGGTCGACGGCTCTCAAATGAAAGAAAACGCCGTTCAGCAGAAGCTCGATGCCTTGCAAGAGAAAGGCAATGCGGTCCAGCAGAAACTTGATGCGGTGCAGGATAAGCAACCGGTCCGGCCTGGCATGAAACCGGTCAATCCCATACGATAAATGCGAAGATGCGCGACGGGTTCGTGCGGAGAGTTCGTCGCGCATCTCGCGCAACAGAGAGTTGAATTTCCATTTACTACGGGAGAGTCCCATGTGGCATGATCGCGGCCTTCCACTCTTCTTCGCAGGCCTCTGCGCAGTCCTGCCTGTCGTCAGTCACGCGGCAGGCAACCCTGCGCTGGATACCCTTGCGCAGGGAACGGTCGTTCAATTCTCAGGGAAGGAAGCGGTATCGGAACCATTTAGCTTCGACCTGACGATCGCGGCCAACGACAAGGCGATCAACTTTTCGCTGGTGGTCGGTCAGCCATTTACGATGGCTGTGGCTCCAGGCCGAACTGTCAGCGGCATGGTCGAGAGTATCGAACAGCTGGAGTCTCCCACTGTGCAAGGGCACTATCGACTACGGTTGGGACCAAGTCTGAATCGCCTGAAGTACCGCAGTACGAGCCGAACCTTCTACGGGATGACGGTGCTTGACGTCGTCAAGATGCTCCTGAATGAAGCGGGTGTCACGAACGCGGAATATCGCGTAACCGCTGCGCCCCCTCCCCGAGAACTGACGGTGCAGTATCGAGAGAGCGATTTCGCATTCATCTCAAGACTCCTGGAAGAAGCCGGCATCCATTATCACTTCGAGACATCTCCGAATGGCGACAAGGTAGTCTTTAGCGATGTCAATATAGGATTTCCGGTCTTGCCTGCAGGCAAGCTGGCATTTTCGACCACTGCCAATCCCGCGATGATGTCGTTCACCCGTGGACAGTCACTGCATTCAGGGTACGTACAAGCCGGCGACTACAACTGGAAAAATCCGGCTGCTGACTTGACCGCCAGCGCTCAGTCGCCGATCTTCGGAGATTTGACGGAGCGGATATTTCCTGCCGGTGTGGAGACGAAGGCCGATGCCCAGACTCTGGCGAATATCCGATTGGCCGCCCGTATCGCCGAGGCGCAACAATGCCGGGGAGAGTCGACCTATCCGCAATTACAGGCCGGGCAGCGCATACTCATGACTGGGCATCCACGCGCAGATTTCAACCAAGAATATGCCGTGACAGCGGTGGAGCACCAACGATCGGCCAAAGAATATCGCAATGTCTTTCGCTGTCTGCCTGTGCAGATTGCATTTCGCCCTCTTCCGATCACGACTCAACCTGTCGTCAACGGAGTGATGTCCGGCATTGTGGTCGGGCCGCAAGGTGAAACCAAGCATGTCGATCAGTTTGGACGCGTTCGGATTCGATTCCCCTGGAGAAGCCCGTCCCATTCCACGCAGACCGATCCAGGAGACAGCGGGTTTGTGCGAGTCGCGCAGATCGCGACGGGAATCGGAAGTGCAGCCCTGTGGTTACCGGATGTCGGGGATGAAGTCGCCATCGCCTTCGAACATGGCGATCCGAATCGTCCGGTGATCATCGGCAGTCTGTATAATGGGAAGGACATGCCTCCGGTCGCGCTTCCCGCAAATAAACATCTCTCGATCTTTCGCATGCAAACCGCGAATGGGCAAAAGGCCGAGACGGTGTACGATGCCACAATCGGGAACGAACGGCTCGTTCTTCAGTCTGGTCCTCAGATCCTGACCCTCGGAGCGAACGGCATCACGGTTCAAGGGTCGTCAGTCAATATTGCTGCAGGGACGGTGTCTGTGCAGGCGCAGACACAGCTGAACCTCACCGCTGGCGCAGGGCTTCAGCTACAGGCCGGCGCGGATTTGGTCGAGCAGGTTGCCCGGAATATGGTGGTGGAGGTCGGGAAGGATCTCATGCTGAAATCAGGGCAGAACTTCTCACTCCTGAGCCAACGGGCGGCCCTCTTCACAGTGGGAGATGACATGGCCATCCAGACGGGGAAGTCGCTGGTCACGCAATCGGGAGCCCTGTTCAAGTTTATCGCGGCGCAGACCGGGTCTATTCAGGCAGCACGAGGTCTAACCATTCGATCGGACGGAGCCATGGAGCTATTGGGCGACGACGTTGTCGTTAAATCCGGTGGAAATCTGACGTTGAAAGGGGCAAAGATCTTACAGAATTGATCGGGTCAGACACGATGGGATTCCTTGTACAGACAGCGTTTACCCCAGACATTCAGGGGTAAGCGGCCGGAAGCTCTCGGGCCTGTTCCCATCGGTCAATTGATGAAGGGGTTTTAATTCCCCAGGATGGTCGGGCTGCCGGTGAGGACCTGGCCGATTGGCTGTCCCGGCACTTGCACGTGACTCCCGACGGTCGCCAGCGGCTTGGTGCCTCCGTTCAACATGATCTGTGAGCCTTTCAGATCGAAGCGGCCGGACGCAGACAGCGTAGTTCCAGCCCCGCTCAGGATCGCGAGGTTCGATCCGGTTTGGACTGAAGTATTCCGCCCTACTGAGGCGGACAGATCGGCGCCGACTCGCATGGCCACATTCGAACCTGCAGTCAATCCCACGTTGTTTTGAGCCTGAATGTTTATCGCTCCTCCGATAATGGTCACCGTTGGCCCCTGCAATGTCACGCCCGTGGATGTCACCTGCACGGCAGCCTGTAGTGCAGCGAGTTGGGCCTGCAGCGTTCTGACCTGCTGTTGGAGAAGGCCCACTTGCTGCTCGATAGAAGCCTGCGCCCCTACAGCTCCAGCTGCGCCACCAGCCGAAGCCCCGCCAGCGCCACC
>JANYAJ010000203.1 GCA_025361385.1 Nitrospira sp. | reverse complement strand
AAAATTCCAGGCGGTCTATACCACCCTGCTCAACAAGTACTATGTCGATGAATTGTACGATCTCGTCTGGGTGGAACCCACCAAGAAACTGGGGCAGCTGCTCGATTGGTTCGACCGGACCGTCATCGATGGCCTCGTACGAGGAGTCGCGCAGATGGCAGAGTTGGGTGCGGCGGGATCGACCTGGATGGAAAAATACATGGTCTACGCCGGCCTCAACGTCATTGGTTATGGCAACCATCTCATCGCCCGTCAATGGCGGCAACTCCAGAGCGGAATGGTCCATCATTATGCTGCAATAATTGTGGCAGGGCTCTTTCTCTTGGCGGTGATTGTTCAGCTCATCATGCAACGATAAAGCACTTTGATGTTAGAAGAACTGGCGTCCACATTCCCCATTCTCACCTGTATTTTGTTTCTCCCCCTTGTCGGAGCCGTCGTGCTGTGGCTGTTCGACGATGAGGATATGGTCCGGACTTCCGCCTTGACGATTGCGTTGGTGGAGTTGGCCCTTTCCGTATTCGTCCTCTTACGCTTCATTCCCGAATCGGCCGCCATGCAGTTCGCGGAACATGTGGAATGGATTCCCGCCCTCGGGATCAGTTACCACCTCGCGGTCGATGGGATCAGCGTACTCTTCGTTGGGCTCACGGCATTCCTCACGGTTCTGATCGTCATCTATTCTTGGGATACCGTCCGTCACCAAGTGAAGCTCTATATGATGGCGCTCCTTGCGCTCGAAACGACGACGATGGGGGTCTTCCTCTCTATCGACTTGATCCTTTTTTTCGTCTTCTGGGAGTTGATGCTGATCCCCAGTTATTTCCTGATTAAACTCTGGGGTGGAGGCGCAGAGCGGCATTACGCAGCATTGAAATACGTGCTGTATACATTGCTTGGCAGCGTGTTTATGTTGGTCGGCATCGCGCTGTTGGACCTCAACTATCATCAGTGGGCGATGTTGCGCCATATCGAACCGACCTATTCGTTTGATTTGTTGGCCCTGCTCTCCGTGCCGATTCCGTTCAGCCAACAGGTTCTTATCTTCTGGCTCCTCTTTCTCGGCTTCGCGTTTAAGGCCCCGCTGTTCCCGTTCCACACCTGGCTCCCGAACGCGCTCCTCGAAGGACCGATCGGGATGGCGGTGGTGTTGGCCGGATTGAAGCTCGGGACGTTCGGGTTTATCCGCTTTAGCATTCCCTTGCTGCCGGATGCGTCGAAGAGTCAGACCGTCGTCATGGTGACCATGGTGCTTGGATTAGCGGCCATTCTGTATGGCGCGATCATGGCGCTGATCCAGTCGGATTTCCGCCGGCTCCTTGCATTCAGCAGCATCAGCCATCTCGGGTTTGTGGTGATCGGCCTGTTTGCCCTGAACTATCAGGGGCTCCAAGGCAGCCTGCTGACCATGATCAATTTGGGGTTCAGCACGGCAGGTTTGTTTTTTATCGCGGGCTTTCTCTACTCACGGCAGCAGACCACCGAACTGAGCTCATTCGGCGGCATGGCGAAACTCACCCCGTTACTCGCAAGCTTTTTCCTGCTTATCGGACTGGCGTCGATCGGCTTGCCCGGCACGAATGGCTTTGTCGGTGAGTTCCTCATTCTCCTGGGAGCCTTCACGGCTAATTGGCTGTATGGTGGAATCGCGGTCACTGGAGTCATCTTTGGCGCAGCATATTTTCTCTGGTACTACGAGCGGGCCATGTTGGGACCAGTCGGCAAGGCGGTGAAAGATTCCATCAGTGATTTGCATCCGCGTGAAATGGTTATCGCATCAGCCTTATCGATCATGATTCTGTGGATTGGGCTCTACCCCGCTCCGTTCTTACGAATGATGAATGGATCGGTACAGGCGCTGGTCGATCGACTGGAACGGGGAACCGTGGCGTCGATCGAGTCCAAACAGCCGGTAAAGGTGGATTAATTCGTATGGGTGACTACGCGCTCCTTTACATTCTATTTGCTCCCTTCGCGGGAGCCATCGCGCTGATTTTCGTCTCAAACCGGCAGGCGATGCTCGTGCGGGGGATTGCGGCGGGATCGGCCTTCATCTGCCTTCTCGCCTCGCTCTACCTCTTTTATGCATACGACCATGTGAAGGGTGGCTTCCAATTCGTTCAGAAGTTTGAATGGTCGCGTCAGCTGGGCATCTCGCTCCACCTCGGGGTGGACGGCATCGGTACCCCCCTGGTTCTGGCTTCGGGCATTTTGCTGTTCGCAGGAATTTTCGTCTCCTGGCACGTGAAGGACCGGACGAAAGAATTTTACATCTGGCTGCTCATCCTTGCCGCGGCCACCATCGGCGTATTTATGTCGCTGGACCTGTTCTTTCTCTACTTCTTCTACGAGATGTCCGTCATCCCCATGTATCTCCTTTTGGGCATGTGGGGAAGCCACACGAAGAAGTACAACGAGATGACGGATCCGGAGGGCCTCAAACAGCGGGATTCAGTCGGGTTTATCTTCAACTTCGGGTCCAACAGCAAAGAATATGCTGCGATGAAGTTAGTGCTCTTCCTCTCAGCCTTTGCCGTCGCGGCGCTCATGGGCATCCTGTTGATCTACAAGTATTCGGGGCTGAACACCTTCGACATCCTGGTTCTGCGAGAACATGCCAACTTGATGAACATCCCGGTTCTGGGCACGACGTTGGACAAGATTATTTGGTTGCTCATTTTCTTCGGCTTCGCCTCCATCGCCCCACTCTGGCCGCTCCACTCCTGGTCGCCTGTGGGCCATGCCGCGGCGCCGGCCGCCACAAGCATGTTGCATGCGGGTGTGCTGATGAAGCTCGGCCATTTCTCCATCA
>JANYAJ010000141.1 GCA_025361385.1 Nitrospira sp. | reverse complement strand
GGGGTAGGGTTTCTGCCCTATAACTTTCGAGGACATAAGCCCGCCGTGATATTTCTTGGCGATGGCGGGGCGACCTTCCTCGGATTCACATTGGCCTGTTTGGCCGTTAAGGGGAATTGGGCGGATCATAGTCCCATCGTCTCATTCAGCAATCCGCTCCTCATCTTCGGCGTGCTGATCTACGACATGATCCACATCACCGTGGAGCGGGTGGCGACGGGGAAAGTGCATTCCATCAAAGAATGGCTCGACTACGTGGGAAAAGACCATCTCCACCACCGTCTGGAGCGTGCGTTAGGGTCTCGCCAGGCGAGCGTTGCGATGATCTGTCTCATGACGATTTGCCTCGGGCTGGCGGCGTTGGCGCTCCGTCACGCCGGAACGGCTGAAGCGGTGCTGCTGCTCATCCAAGCCTGCTTGATTGTCGTCATGATCACGATTCTCGAATGGAGCGGACGCCAGAGACGTTAAGTTCTGGCAGGCTTCTCTGGTTCAATCCGGCGGACGTGTGACTTGAAGAGGACACGTGGGAATTCGAGGGGATAGCCCGATCAGAGTAGTGTGTGCAATTTGCTCAAAGTCTCTGCCATGACTTGGGAGGAGGCCTTTCCTTTCTTGCTGGCCTGCCGGGCCTTCCAGTCCAAGCTTTTGACCTGGTCGGCGAGGACCACGCCTGCCAGATCCTGTTCCTCTCCTAATGCCACTTCAAATGGATAGCCCTTCACACGACTGGTGATCGGGCAGCAGAGCATCAAACCGCTGCGCCGATTATAACTGGCCGGTGAGAGGACCAGGGCCGGGCGATGTCCCGCCTGTTCATGTCCGGCTTGAGGAGCGAATTGGAGCCAGACGACATCTCCACGGTCAGGGACATATTTTTTGGCTGCCATCAGAGTGCCTCATGTCCGACAGGGCCGCCGAACTCAACTTCATTGTGAGCATTCTCGGGGGTCATGCGTTTGAGCAAGTCCTCAAGTCTGTACACGCGACGGAGGTGAGGCTTCAGGATGAGCGCGCCTTTTTTGACTTCAATGTCCAAATCATCGTTGACCTTGAGGCCGACTTGCTGCGCGATGCCTTTCGGGACTCTGACAGCCAGGCTATTGCCCCATTTCTTAGCGGTCGTTTTCATGAGGTGGGCCTCCGGGAGTATCTACGATGTAGATACTATGCGAAACCGAACGATCAGTCAATCGGCTGGGGCGTTTACAGCACCCAACCAATTACCGGTCGCCCGAGCGAAGAGTCTCTTCTCACCCCCTTGCACTGTGCCGCAGTTCCCGCTACAAGATGCCTCATGGTTCCTACCGTTGAATGGAAAGATGGCGCGGTACGGCTGCTCGATCAGAGCCGGTTGCCGGAGTCTGTCGAGTTTCTGGACTGCCGGGACTATCAGACCGTCGCCGATGCCATTCGCACATTGAAAGTCAGAGGCGCTCCGGCGATCGGGGTGACTGCAGCGATGGGGGTCGCGCTCGGTGCGCAGACCGTCACGGCCTCCGACCATGAATCCTTCGTCAAATCGGTGCTCGTCATCTGCGATCATTTGGCAGCAACCAGGCCAACGGCGGTGAATCTGTTTTGGGCCATCGAACGGATGAAGGGCCTGCTCGCTTCGGTACGCACGCAACCCATTGCCTCCATCAAAGCGGCCTTGCTGAAGGAGTCACAGGTCATTCTCGATGAAGATATCGCGCTCTGTAAAGCCATGGGGCAGCATGGAGCGACACTCATCGCGAGCGGCCAAACCATCCTGACCCATTGTAATGCCGGTGCCCTGGCGACAGCCGGCTATGGCACGGCATTGGGCGTCATTCGCGCGGCATGGGAGCAGGGGAAAAAGATTCAGGTCATTGCAGACGAAACCAGGCCGGTGCTGCAGGGTGCGCGGCTCACGGCTTGGGAGTTGATGCAGGACAAGATTCCGGTGACGCTCATCACCGACAACATGGCTGGTTCACTCATGCGCCAAGGGAAGATTCATCTCTGCATCGTCGGCGCCGATCGCATCGCCGCGAACGGAGACGTGGCCAATAAGATTGGGACCTATTCCGTGGCGGTGCTGGCGAAGGCGCACGGGATTCCCTTCTACGTCGCGGCGCCCTATTCCACGATCGACTTACAGACCAAGACCGGCGCGGACATTCCGATCGAGCAACGCAATCCCCTCGAAGTCACCACGATCCACGGTAGTCACCCTATCGCGCCCCAAGGGGTTGCCGTGTACAATCCTGCCTTCGACGTCACACCCGCTGAGTTGATCACCGGCATCATCACCGAACGGGGCGTCTTCAAGCCGAGTGAACTCGCCGCCCAGTTTCAGTAAGTTTCTTCCAGACCTCGTTCTCATCGAATTGTCCTGACAGCGTTGGTCTTGCCGCGTGGGGTCACATTGACCATGACCATGAGAATGTATTGAAAGGGTATCTTGCTTTCAATGCATGCATGCGTACAATGCCTTGGCCGGGCGTGTGGGGAGTGGGTGAAAGAAGGAAATATGTGATTGCAAGACCTGAGTCGGATACGTTCAGCGTGGTTGTTGTGCAGGACTTCGAGCATGTCGTCGTCGAGGATGGAGACGACAGGTCCGGTGAAGTCGGCAGTAAACGCGGAGAGGATATGGAATAAGAGGATACAGGCCAGCAGCGCAGTGGCCTTGCGTAACATGAACAACCCCAGTTGACTCATTCCCCTATCCAAATCGCAAGTGACCACTGACCGTTATTTCTTTTGATCTTCGATCACTACGTCTGGTGCTTGGCGAATCCGAGGTCTAACGTACTCAGAGTCGTTCTCATTGAGACATCTAAATGTCACATCGACTGTAGTATCGATCCACATCCGTGTAGGCGACGTACTTTCATTTGCAAGCATGAAACGTTTGCCTTGCTTGGTGCACATTTCCCTTCCTGCCTCAAAAGCCCTCTGCCTGGCAGATGCCGCGCTGCGCATGCCATCAGCGGTAGCTGAAACGGAATAAGTGTCCTTTCCCATTTCAAGTACCTCGCTGGTGGAGACGCATCCTGAGAGCACCGCCGCTGCCACAACGGAAATACCTACCTGTAGCTCAACGCGCATATGAACTCCCCTTGTAGTGTCGTATTCTCATTCTCCTCACTTTTGCTTCGCCACAACCTGATCCTTAATCTTGTCGTAGGTCGATCAAAAGAAAGCCGTTAGCAGAAGGTCGGTTTGAATCAATGATTCTGGTCAATCCAGTGCTTTGCCTTTCTGAGGGCAAGGCTATCGGCCTCTTTACCGCTCTTGCAGATTTCAGTTGATTCACCCTGTACGGTCTTGAGCAGTTCTTGGTTTCCCCCTGATTTCCAAATAAGTCCCAGCGGCAACCAGCGGTCCTCCGCAAGGCTTTGGGAGCAGACTTTAATTTTATGATCGTTGTATGGAACCCATTCGATAATCATGTGTCTCTACCTCCCACATGTTGGAAACGAGGGCTACTTCGAGGACAGGCTTTCGCGGTTGGGGCGTTGGTTGCTCATCGGTCGTACACCATCCTGTCGTGTACATGCTGGGCTCGCCGCACAAACCGTCGGGACGCCACCGGCGTTCAGTTTTCCACGCCCACGCCGATCACGATGAGAACCGCATAGTCCTGCTTCGTGCATCCCTCGACCTGAGGCATCGCTCCCCCTGGCGCAACTGGAAACGCCGTCTTCGGCGCGTTTGCCGGCGAGCACGAACCACCCACCGCCGCCGGTGTATAGCGCGCCGAGCGGCAGGCTAGGTGCGTCACGTCGTAGAGCGTCGCGCCTTTATCGAGCTCCCAGCGCCGGTCGCCATTCCTGTCGGCGGGATGAATGGTCAGCACAGCCGTCACCTTACGGTGACCCGTGACCATATATTTGCCGGGAGGGAGCGGAAAGGTCGGCTGCTCCATGATCAAGCCGTGTTCCTCAAGCCACCAGTCCGCGCTATCGAATTTCCAGCGCGCCGGGGCGACGCCACCTGCATCCTTCAACCGTGTATAGCTATTCAGCTCGACGCCCCGAGGACCCGGGTCCAGAGGCCACAGACCCCACGATTGCGCGCCACTTCCGGAGGTTGCACCTGGATCGCCCAATGCCGCGATGTACTGGGTCGATATGCGCTGGAACTTCGTCTGACCTCCGCCTGCGGCGTGAACCGGCTGAGCCGCGGTGGCGATCGTCACCAGCAAAGCGGCCACAAGGCATGCGTGGCGAATGTGGCGCGGCGTGTTCCTCATGAGCGTCAACACGGCACCTCGCTGTACATGGGTTCGCACCCCGATCGTTCTGAGTTCTGAAATCATCTCTCGACGTTCCTTTTAGGATGGGTCAGCAACAACTCGATCACCGCTGTGTCCTCCATGGACCGCAAATCTACACCGCGAATGACCGTTTTGGTCGAAAGCGGTCGTTTGATGCATGTGCCAGAGTTGTTCGTCACAGCGTATTGCCTGGGGAAGCGACGGTAAGAGCGAATCGAGAAGGGCATAGGAGCCTCGCAGACTGGCTCAGTTTAGAAGGGTAGGCAGCAAACCGCAAGGCAGAGAAGCTGAAAAATACTTGTATTCATCCGGCTCAGCGTGGGTATTGAGCAAGGGGTTAAGAAACGGGGTCAGGTCTTGCAATCGCACATTCTGAGGCGCAGGCTCCTGGTCCATGGCCCGCCCCCTTCGCATTGAATATCCCGGTGCGGTCTATCACGTCACGAGCCGCGGTAATGCGCGACAGGACATCGTGGCGGACGACCGCGACCGATTGCAATTTCTCTCATTGCTCGCGCATGTCGTCGATCGCTATAGCTGGCTCTGCCATGCCTATTGTCTGATGGACAATCACTATCATCTCTTGGTCGAAACCCCGCAGCCGAATCTCTCCTTAGGGATGCGCTAGCTCAATGGCCGGTATACGCAAGCGTACAACCGGCGGCATGCGCGGGTAGGGCATCTCTTGCAGGGCCGGTTCACGGCGATTCTGGTGGAGAAAGAGGCGCACTTGCTGGAACTCTGCCGCTATCTATATGGTGCTGAATCCTGTGCGGGCGAAGATGGTGCCGCATCCCCGACAGTGGGCCTGGAGCAGCTATCGCGGTACGGCCGGTGAACTCACGGGGCCGGTATGGCTCTCAACGGACTGGATTCTCGGCCACTTTGGCGCGGGTCAGCGGGAGGCATACCGGCGCTATCGCCAGTTTGTGGCAGCGGGCCACAACGGGCCGCGCCCCTGGGAGGACGTGCAGGGGCAGATCTATCTGGGATCAGACGACTTCATTACGCAGCATCAGCCGGATGGGAGAATCCGAGAGATTCCGCGTCGCCAGACGCAGGCGACACGTCCCGCGCTCCGGGAGATCTTTCAGCGACGGGGCGGGGAGGCCCGGCTCATCTCTGTGGCCTATCGCCAGTATGGGTATCGTCTTGCCGAGATTGCGGCGCATCTGGGTGTGCATGCTGCCACGATTAGCCGGCGACTGAAGCAGGCGGAGGAGACGATGGCATGATTGCAAGACTTGCCCCCGCACTTTCGGCGGATCTCGTTTGTTTTTCTTCTCCTAGAAGGGCACCTATGTTGGTTTATGTGCGGCCGTCGAACGAGGCCCTTCTCAGGGCGCGCGTTCCGGGAGCACAGGACCAATGTGGGTGTCCTTCCCACACCCTTGCAAGCCCATTATCTGCCACTTATAATGCGCGGGTCAGTCTTCATTTGATCCTTTAACTGTCTGGAGGAACCGTAGATCCCATGAGTGAACGAACATTAGCGATTATCAAGCCTGATGCAGTCAAGAAGCACGCGATTGGCGACATTATTGCCAGCTATGAAAAGGCCGGTCTGACGCCGGTGGCCGTCCGCATGATGCAGTTTTCCAAAGCGACGGCCGAGGGGTTCTATGCCGTGCATAAGGCCCGTCCGTTTTTCGATAGCCTCTGCACGTTCATGTCGTCCGGCCCGGTCGTGGTGTTGGTCCTGCAGGGCGACAATGCGATCAAGAAGAATCGTGACCTGATGGGTGCGACCGATCCGGCCAAGGCCGAAGCTGGCACGATTCGCAAGGCGCATGGGGCGAATATCGAATTCAATGCAGTGCATGGATCCGATTCGCCGGAGACGGCGAAGTTTGAGGTGTCGTATTTCTTCCCAGAAACGGACCTCGTCAAATAAGGACGCCTATTGGCAGGCGTGAACGGTTGTGCGATTTTCCGTTCATCGTTGGTCCGACCTTGTGAGATGGATTTTTTGTGTGCTGTGCTTGGTTCTTCCCGGGTGCGCCGGTCTGACGCACCACTTTCCTGCTTCATCGCCGTCTGTTGCGTCTGGTGTCGATCCGGCACTGGACGCCCAGACAAAGCTTCTTGAGTCCGCCTATCGGGCCTATGCGCAAGAGCGGTATCCGCTGGCCGCTGTGCTCTTCCAGCGATTCGTCGACTCCAATCCCGACTCTCCCCGGTTGAGTGAAGCGCGCTGGTGGCTTGCACGTTCCAATGAGGAGCGAGGAGATCTCCCGGCTGCGCTGTCGGTCTATCGATCGGTTGTTGGGGCGGCGCCGCCATCTGTTCCACTCGCCGGCACCTATGCCTTTCATGCACTCAATCGTCTGGACACCTTTCGCCGGAGTCTCGGCTCCACGTCTTTATTGGAACGGCGGCAGGTTGCGCTCTGGTTGCCGAACCTGGACTGGCTCACGGCGTCCGATGCCGGACTTTTGATTGCGCAGCTGGCCGACGCCGGTGTGACATCTTTGATTCTCGAGGCAGGAGCGTCAGGCCCGATGGGCGTAGATGTTCAACCCACCAATGTTTCGGTTGTTGCGGACCGGTTCAAGCTGATCGTGCCGGTTGCCCATGCCAAGGGGATGGCGGTCTTGGCGTCGCTCAATCTACATGAGCCTAGGTGGATGGCAGTGAATTCTGAGTGGCGTATGGTCATAGCCAACGGCATAGGCCAGCAGGCCGGTTCTGTCGATATACTTCAGCCCGATTACCAGCGTGCCGTCGGGGAGGTGGCGCAGGATTTGTTGCGCACCGACATTGATGGGCTGGTGGTGGGGGCGAGGAGGGTTCGAGGGTTCGCCGAAGAATGGAGCCCGATGTCGCGACGGCTGTTCGAAGGGATATTTGGCCCTTCTCTCGATAGCCGCGACCAACCGGTCTCGCCGGACGCCTGGCGCTGGGCCGGGTGGAAGGCGAGGACCTATCTTGGGTTCCTTGCACAACTTACCAGACAGTTGCGTCAGACGAGACCGGGGTTTGTGACGGCAGTGGCTGTGCATGAGCAGGCGGTGCTCTCGCCGGCGGAGGCATTGACGGACTATGGAGAAGATCTGCTCGAGGCCAAGCAACGAGGGTTACATGTCATCGTTCGGCCGGAGCCGATTTCGCCTGAGCGATCGAATGAGCCAGGGGCCTGGATGGAGCAGGTGCGACAACGATTGGCGCTGACGTCCGGAGATGAACGGCAACTCTGGCTGGGCATCGCTCTGGGCGCTTCGGACCCAGCCTCGTTGGTCGCAGCGGTGCAAGCCTCCATTGCGGCAACAGTTGGGCAAGCCGGGCCTCATTTGTTGTTGATGAGCGGGCCGCCGATTCCTTGACAAAAGAGGCGCCGGACCACTACGATTCCGCGACAAAATTTGCAGATCTCGGCCAAGATGATGAAGCGACAGGAGGGCCGTCGGCGATTACATTATCCGAGCCCTCAGCGAGACCTTTTTGAGTAGGCTACGGAAAATCCGGTTCATACAGAGAAACGGCTGGAGTCTTCCGTATGGTATTGGGGCCAGAATAACTTCAGGATGCTCAAACAGGCTGACCAGCAAGGCCGCAGGCGAGTCGACACCGGAGGCGTACCCTCAGGGGTACGTTGAGGATTTCGATAAGCCGAGAACGAAGCTGGTGGGCTGTTTCAGTATCCTGCTAAAGGAGCGCGCATGATTCCGAAAGACCTTCGTTATCACCAAGAGCATGAATGGGTGCGCGTGAGCGGCACGCAGGCCACGGTCGGCATTAGTCATTTTGCCCAGGATGCGTTGGGCGATATTGTCTTTATCGATATGCCGAAGCCCGGCGCTGTCGTCAAGGCGGGGCAGCAGATCGGCGAGGTGGAATCGACCAAGACGACTTCCACGATCTACACACCTGTGAGTGGCACCATTGCCAAGATCAATGCCGATTTAAAGGATCACCCGGAAGTGGTGAACTCCGATCCCTATGGCAAGGGCTGGATGGTGCTGATCGATCTCTCCAATGCAGGCGTAATCGAGGGGCTGATGACGGCAGCACAGTACGAGGCCTTTCTCTCCACGCAAAAGCATTGATTCGCTTTCATGTCTAAGCACATCGTCATTGTCGGCGCCGGGCCTGGCGGGTATGTCGCGGCGATTCGCGCAGCCCAGCTGGGTGCCCGCGTCACGGTCATCGAGTCTCACGCGCTCGGCGGTGTCTGCTTGAATTGGGGCTGCATTCCCAGTAAGGCCCTCCTCTCGGTCGTCGCACTCGGTGACAAGGTTAAAAAAGCTGAGGAGATGGGATTGGTCGTTCAAGGACCGGTCACGTACGATCTCGACAAGATGGTCGCCCGAAAGAATAAGGTGGTGGCGACGCTCGTGAAGGGCATTGCGACGTTGTTCAAGGCCTGGAATATCGAGCAGGTGCAGGGGACTGGCTCGCTGCGGGATCGGCAAACGGTCATGGTCACCGCAGCCGATGGCACCGTGCGGGATATTCGGGCTGATGCCATCGTGATTGCTACCGGATCCTCCTGGCCGAATCTGCCTCAGTTTCCGATCGACGGGCAGCAACTGCTCACGAGCCAACACCTCTTGGATCTCGATCGCATTCCTGCCAGTCTGCTGATTGTTGGGGCTGGTGTCGAAGGCTGCGAGTTCGCGGCACTGTATAGTGGCCTCGGGACGGTAGTCACGATTGTTGAGTTGATGGCGCGCGTGCTCCCCCTGGAGGATGAGGACATCTCGTCGACGATGGAGCGGGAGTTGAAGAGGCGGGGTGTCACGGTCTTGACCGGGACCACTGTCGAGAAACTGGAGCGGTTACCGACGACTGTCACGGTCCACCTGAAAGACCTCACCCAGGTCGCGGCTGAGAAGCTGCTGGTGTCCGTGGGGCGAGGGTTCAATAGCAAAGGCATAGGATTGGAACCGGTAGGGGTGCAGACGGGACGGCGAGGGGAGATCCTCGTGAACGACCGGATGGAAACGACGGTGCCTGGGATCTATGCCATCGGCGACGTGGTCGGCAAAGTGATGTTGGCGCATGTGGCCTCGGCTCAGGGGAAAGTTGCAGTCGAAAATATCATGGGACATGAGACGACGGTTCGCTATGACGTCATTCCTGCCGGAATTTTTACCCTGCCGGAAATCGGTCGTGTGGGTATTACGGAACAGCAGGCTCGCGAGCGAGCCCAGGCTGCCGGACAGAATCCAGATATCACGCTGAAGGTAGGTCGATTTCGCTATGCCGGATTGGGGAAGGCGCAGGCAACGGGGGACACGACGGGCCTGTTCAAGATCATTGCCGAGTCACCGAGCGGCAAGATTGTGGGCGTACATATCGTCGGAGCCCACGCAGCCGATCTGGTGCATGAAGCGGCCTTAGCGATGCAAGTCGGTGCCACGGTGTCGCAAATGGCCGAGATGATCCATGCCCATCCCACGCTGGCCGAAGGCTTGATGGAAGCGGCAGAAGATGTCGAAGGGAAGGCGATTCACCAAGCGCGAAAGCGGACGTAATCATGTGGCAATCGCTCCTACTCAAGCTTGGGATGTTCGCGGTGACCGTGGGCGTCGTCTTTTGGATCGGGTGGAGCCTGCCGGCGTCATTCGATCGTGAGCACGATCTTGCAGGCAAACCGTTTGAGGGGTCGCAGTCCGCGAAGGCTTCAGGCAGTGGACCCGCAGCGGCGGTGAGTCCATCGCCTGTCGCGTTGTTGCCTGATCAGCCGCCCACGGCTGCTCCGAAACGATCTCGCACAGGACTCCTCGATGTGAACCAGGCGACGGAGCAGGATTTTGACGCGCTGCCGGGGATCGGTCCCAAGTTAGCTGAGCGGATTCTGACGTATCGGCAGTCGGTAGGATCCTTTCACTCTCTCGATGAGTTGCGAGAGGTCAAGGGGATCGGGAAGAAGAAGTTTGAGCGGATTCGTCCATTGGTCACGGTGACGCCCGAGGCCACATCTCTAGTTAGAGGGAAGAAAGCGACATGAGCGAACTCTCCCGTCAACTCGATCTGATCCTCCGCGGAGTGGTGGAGGTCATTCAACGGGCCGAACTTGAATCGAAGCTGACGCGTTCCTTGAAAGAGAACCGGCCGCTGCGCGTGAAAGCCGGCTTCGATCCGACCGCGCCGGACCTGCATTTGGGCCATACGGTCTTGATCCACAAGCTCAAACACTTTCAGGAGCTGGGGCACCAAGTCATCTTCTTGATCGGCGACTTCACCGGGATGATCGGGGACCCGACCGGTCAATCAGATACGCGGGTCGCGCTGTCGAAAGAAAAAGTATTAGAAAATGCCAAGACCTACGAGCGGCAGATCTTTAAAATTCTCGACCCTGCGAAGACCCTGGTGGAGTTCAACAGCCGTTGGATGGGCCCGATGACCGCGGAAGAGTTGATCCATTTGAGCGCGCATAGCAGTGTCGCGCGGATGCTCGAGCGGGATGATTTTCATAAGCGCTATCACGAGCAGAAACCGATCAGTATCCATGAGTTCATGTATCCCCTCGTGCAGGGCTACGATTCTGTGGCGCTCAAGTCCGATATCGAACTAGGCGGCACCGATCAAAAGTTCAATCTGCTGATGGGGCGTGAGTTGCAGCGTGATTATAGTCAGGAGCCACAAGTGGTGATCACGATGCCGTTGCTCGAGGGGACGGACGGCGTGAAGAAGATGAGCAAGAGCCAGGGGAACTACATTGCATTGGAAGATACACCGAACGACATGTTCGGCAAGCTCATGTCGGTCAGCGATGTGTTGATGCTCCGGTACTACGAGCTACTCACCACGGAAGAACTGGCGGGGGTGAAGGCCGCTCATCCGATGGAGGCGAAGCAAGCGCTCGCGGCATTGATCGTCGCCAGGTATCACGGGGCGGAAGCTGGTCAGCAGGCGAGGGCGGCCTTTCAGCAGAAATTTTCTGAGCGAGAGTTTCCCGCGGAGCCGGATGTCCGGTTGACCTTAACGAAGGCGGACCTACGTGATGGGCAGACGATCAGCCTTGTCGATCTGGTCGCCAAGACAGGTTTGGTTCCCAGCAAGAGCGAGGCCAGGCGGCTGATCATTCAGGGCGGTTTAGAGGTCGATGAACAGAAGCAGAGCGATGCTAATGCCGTATTGTCGATCGTGACGGGACAGGTGTATCGCCTGAAGGTCGGCCGACGAAAGTTTGCACTGGTTGAATTGCAGGGGTAGTGCGAGGAGTTTCTTGACTTGGCCTAGAGCCCCAGGTAGGATTCGAATCAGCGAGCGGGCGTAGCTCAGTGGTAGAGTCCTTGCTTCCCAAGCAAGTTGTCAGGGGTTCAAATCCCCTCGCCCGCTCCAACACAAGACAAGAGTCGTGAGGCGTAACGCGCCTTACGGAAGAGATGGAGGACTTGAGAGGCATGCGCTTCCAAGTCCTTTGTTGTCTCTGCACAAAGGAGGGTTGATGAAACAGACGATCATGCTTGGGTTGGCGGTCTGGTGCATCTTCACCGTCACCGGCTGTCATTACTACGAAGAATATCGGGTGCTCAAATCGACGGCGGATTTGCAGGATGAGCGAGCGGAACTCCTGAAGGCCTATCGGCTCTGTTTGACCAAGTATCAGGATGAGCCTCCCAAGGCGAAAGAGATCTGCGCGCCGTACACGCAGTCCTTGCGGGAAATCGAAGTCAGGCAGCAGCATGGGCGATAGCCCTGTGCGATATCAACGAGGAGGCACTGTGAGCCGAGGCCAATTTGTGTTCTTAGTCGTCGTGGCGTTTGTCGGAAGTATCATTGGTGGAGCCGTCAGCGGTTGGTGGCTGGCCCCCGTATCTGCAAAGGCGCAGAAGACGAATGGGGTCAATGCGGAAGAGTTTCTCCTGCTGGATCAGACTGGAAAGGCACGAGCTGGATTGGGACTTGATAAGAACGGCGAGGTCGGTCTGGTGCTGATGAGCCGTGACGGGAATCGGACGCTGGCCCTGTCGCCCGACGATCGGTTTGCCGTGAAGTTGTCCGATCAGAGCGGCCGCGTGATCTGGTCGGCTCCATAGCGTCTTCGTGGAAACTATCCTGGCATGGGAGCCGTTCGACGGAAGGTGCGTTCCGGGGCAAGCTCGGCCTGTCTGGACAACCTGGTTCGTTTCATTCAACCAGATAGCTCGACAGACCGAGTAACCACATGAACAAGACAGGCTAGCGGTCTTGTTCAGCGTCTGCTATACGGCTTTGATGACTTTGCCGCTGCGAAGGCAGCGAGTGCAGACTCGAAGGCGTTTTGGCTGACCGTCGATCAAGGCCCGAACTGGCTGGAGATTGGGCTTGAAGATCCGCTTGGTCTTGTTATTGGCGTGACTGATGTTATTGCCGGATTGGCGTCGTTTATCGCAGAGGTCGCATGTAAATGCCACGGGTGCACTCCTTCATCTGGTCGAATCAAGACAATATTGCGAACGGGCGAATGTACCACAGGGCCATCGGTCTTGACAAGCAGGTTGGGGGGAAGCAGGGGCGGTTCTTCGGGAATGTCGGGATTGCGAATGGAGACGGAATGATGACGGGAATCGATCTGTTGGGTTTTGCAGCAGGAACGTTGACGACCTGTGCCTTCTGGCCCCAACTGCAGAAGACCTGGACCTCAAAGTCTGCGGGCGATGTCTCGCTGGGCATGCTGGCGATTTTTACGTCAGGTGTCTGCCTCTGGTTTCTCTATGGACTGGTGCTCCAGTCCTGGCCGATTATCTTGACCAATGCGGTAACGCTGATACTGACGGGGGCGATATTGGTGCTCAAATTGCGGTATCGATAGGAGGTAGGTTGCTGAAAACGTCCGCCAGCTTCGTTCTCGGCTCATCGAAATCCTCAACGTACCCCTGAGGGTACGCCTCCGGTGTCGACTCGCCTGCGGCCTTGCTGGACGAACATTTTGAGCATCCGGGAAAGTGAGAATGTGTTGCCGCGATGCGTTAGTGGCGGACAGAGCGGCGGGTTGGAGGAGATGCCTGCAATTCTTTGGTTGCAGGTGCGAGGCTGACCATGGCAGGAACACTGACATCGAAACTCTGGTCGCCACCATCGTCGAACCGGTCTTTCCCCACGCTATAGATCCTCTGCTGCGTCGGGCTCCACAACATCGGTAATCCGCTAAATGGGTCGTAATAGGACGAGCCGGCTTCCGCGAGTCGATTCGGCACGGTGGTTTGTGCGCTCGGTCGCCGCAAGACGACCTGTAATGAGGCGAGCCGCAGCCTGGCATCAGTCTCCTTCAGCTGATAGTGGAAGGGGGCCCAGTCAGGCTCGAAAGGAGTGGTATTGAGGAGGCTTTCAGCCATGCCTTGGCGTGCGGTTCCAGAAAGCCCGCGGAGTGTGGGTAAGGCCGTCTGCCCAGCTTCTGTCGCATGGATGATCGCATCGTAGTACGTCGCGTACATTTCCCAGGTCTCTCGCGTTTGTAACGGGATGCCGACCAGCGAGCGGCCCGGTGGATGTGCGATTCGATCAAAGGCCTGTTCCGGTAGACGGGCGGCACCTGCCAGCCATTGCTGGGGTGTCAGGAGAGATTCGGACGGCCGTTTCGTGATGGATGTGCCTGTGCGGTCGGCCTGGACGCCAAGTGTAAATTGATGTTGTAGCGGCCAGCGGAGCGACGACTCAGTTGCCGTCAGTGGGGGCGCGATGTTGGGAGTCATCGCCAGGACGGTTTTGTCGACGGTTGCTTGCGACAATAAGGTCGAGAGCAGGTGGAGATCGTCGATGATGACGATTTGCGCCATGACTTTGGTGGCGATGGTGGTGGCCTCTCGAAGGATATGTCGCCACATACGAAGGTCTTGCGTCATCCGGTGCATGCCCAGGACTGTCTGGCTGGAAAATCCGTCGGCGATGTAGAGGCGATGGGCGAGAAATATTTCGGCAAAGCGCGGCGTGCCACGGTGCGCGAATCCCATGTCTTCGAACGGCATCGAGAGCCATCGCTCGTATCGTGTCAGAAGGGTCCGGTCGCGACCGGTCATCTGGTGGAACCATGCCTGCATATTCCGGAACTCAGTCATCGGGCTCTCGGCGTTCCAGGAAGGAAGAATCTGTTCGACAGGGAGCCGAATCTGCAGTTCCGCACGTCCAGGCTTGTCATAGTTGAATTCGTTGCTGCTTGGAGCGACGTTGGTTTCAATCCATATTTCATGCCCCGTCTTGGCGGGATCGAGCGTCGCAGCTGAGGCAAAACCGAGCAAATAGAAATAGCCATTCTCATAGGGATCGACGAGACGCTGTTGCGGCGGTTCCAGGAGGCGAGTGAAGGCAGGGCTGGGCGGTTGCCCTTTCGAGGACCAGATCAGGCCTGAAATTTGGAAGAAGGCCCAGAGGATAAGAACGCCAATGATCAGCTGTTTCATAGATACGTAAGTAGAAGTTGCATGTTGGGCCGGTCATTCACCGGAGCCGCTATGTCCCATGGGATCGTCATATAGGACAGAGGTGAGCAAGGGCTATGCCGGGAGGCGGCCCGAAAAACCTCGGTCTTTCGCTCCCTTTGCCAGAGGATTCGGATCGGCGAGATGTCAGAAGATGATGAGAGGACGGTCGAACGGACATTAATGAACTTGACAACCTTCTTCCTTGTCTCCTAGAGTGCCCTCCACATTGTGACTCCTGGGTCAGGGAAGAGGGTGCAAGTCCCTCGCGGTCCCGCCGCTGTAAATGGGGACGAAACCCGTAAATGCCACTGTTCGCTTCGGCGGATGGGAAGGTACGGGGAGTAGGATGAACCATAAGCCAGAAGACCTCCCAGGATAGTTGACCGACGTTCCCTCGTGGGCTGGGGAATTGGCGAGGATGAGTTGCGGGAGCAATCCTCAGGGTCTGTCAGGCCTTGGGGATTTTTTATTTGCGCACCTCTGCATGGCATAGTCGATGGCGGTCTGGACTGTTGACGAGTATGGGAATACTCGTCCTGGCGATGGCCGCTTTCGCGAATACAGACGATGGGATGTCGGGCATGGCACGTCGACAGCAGGGCATCCTTACCGGCATGCCGTTTATGGCGAACGTCTCGGCACGCGCCTATGTCGATGATGCGGGCCGCCGGATGTATTTTGCCAAACCTCCCGCGCGAATCGTCTCGCTGGCGCCCAGCATCACGGAAATGCTGTTTGCCATGGAGGCGGGGGCGCAGCTCGTCGGCGTCACAGACTTTTGCGACTACCCACCCGAAGCGTTGACAAAGCCTAAAGTCGGCTACTCCAATCCGAACTTGGAAACGTTGGTGGCGCTCCAGCCTGATCTGGTCGTGGCGCCCAACGATTTTCTTAAACCCGATGTCATCGTCAAGCTTGAGCAGTTGAAGATTCCCGTGTTCATCCTGGCCGACAAGAATGTTGAGGGGATTTTCGTCCACATTCAAACGCTCGGACGGATTGTCGGACATTCGGCAAAAGCGGATACCGTTGCCATGCAGCTTCGGCAACAGGTGGCTGCGATCCAGCAGCGCGTTCAGGGAATAGCTCCAGTGCGGATGCTCTATGTGCTGAACAGCCAGCCTTTGATCACCGTCGGGCCTGGCAGTTTCATCGATCAGCTGATTGGCATGGCCGGAGGCATCAATATCGCGGCCAAGAGCGTCACGCCCTATCCGCGGCTCAGTATGGAGTCTGTGCTTCAAGAGGATCCGGAAGTGTTGGTGTTTCCTGTCGGCAAAGCGGAAGGCATCTCAGAGAGCGAGCAGCAGACCTGGCGTCAATGGTCGACGATGACGGCAGTGAAGCGCAGCAGGCTTCACCAGATTTCAGCCGATTGGCTCAACCGGCCTGGTCCGCGCATCGCCCAGGGACTTGAGTCGCTCGCCGCAATTTTACATCCGGACAACACGTCGGGCAGTCGAACCGAACGATAACGAGAACAGCGTATGGCAGATATCGTGGCATCATGGGCGCAGGCCGGCGCGGTGCTGACCGTCCAGCGATGGGTGGTGGTGATCGGTGGACTGCTGCTGGCGAGCCTGGCAGTCTTGGTGTTGTGTCTGCAATTCGGCGCCACGTCGGTCGGCATGGGAACGGTGGCGACGGCGATCGCGCGTCTGTTGCGTGGGGACGAGGTCGGTTCTCCAAGTCTGGCCACGTCCGAGATCATCATGGTGCAGATTCGTTTCCCGCGAGTGCTCATGGGTTTTCTCGTGGGGGCCAGTCTGGCGGCGGTCGGTGTCACGCTTCAAGCCCTGCTGAGAAATCCGTTAGCCGATCCCTATGTGTTGGGTGTGTCGAGCGGATCTGCTCTGGGCGTTTCGGTGGCGATTCTGTTTGGCATCGGTTCCACCTTCATGCTGCTGCCGGTACTCCCGCTCTTTGGATTTGCCGGAGGCCTGCTGGCACTGGTGCTGATCTATCGGCTGGCGCAGTCAAAAGGCCGGTTGCCGGTTCATAGCTTGTTGCTGGCCGGCGTGATTTTGAATGCCATTCTGACGGCCTTTATCATGTTCATCACGTCAATCATGGAACCGAATCGTTCGGCGGGACTGATGGCATGGTTGATGGGATCGCTGACCGCGCCGGGGTATCCGGCATTAGGCGTCTTTTTGATGTACGTCGTGGTGGTCCTTGGGGTCCTCATGCACAAGGCTCAGTCGCTCAATGTGCTCACGTTGGGGGAAGAAACAGCTCGTTCACTGGGCATAGAGACCGAGGGGGTGAAGAAGCAGCTCTTTGTGCTCACGGCACTCCTGACCGGTGCGATTGTGTCGGTGAGCGGCATGATCGGGTTCGTCGGGATGGTGGTTCCGCATGCGGTGCGCCTGCTCATCGGATCGGATCATCGGCTGTTGCTGCCTGCGTCGGCGTTAGTCGGAGGCATGTTTCTCTCCCTGGCCGATACGATCGCCCGGACGATGATGTCTCCCGCGGAAATACCGGTGGGCATTGTGACGGCGCTCGCCGGTGGCCCATTTTTCCTCTATCTTCTTCTCTGGCGAAAAGATCGGATGTTGTGAGATGACGACCGGCCAGATTGACGTCGCGCATTCCGGGTTGTCTACGGAGAGTCCTGCCATCGAGGTCCTTGGACTGTCGTTTCAATACCGCACGTCGGAAGGGCGAGGGCGAATGTGGACCCTCGATCATCTCTCCTTCCACGTCGATACCGGTGAGATTCTGGGCATTGTGGGACCTAACGGGTCCGGGAAGACCTCGCTCTTGAAAGTGTTGTCAGGTCTCTTGCCGGCAGGCGAAGGCGATGTACGATTGGGCGGTCTCTCCTTGCGGAAACAGAGCCAAACCGATATCGCCCGTGTGGTCGCGGTCGTGCCGCAGGAATATGCACAGGTATTCCCGTTTACTGTGGCCGAGACCGTATTGATGGGACGGTTCCCCCATCGGACGACTCGTTGGTGGAGTCTGGGAATCGGAGATGAGACCGCGAACGATCTCGCCTGTGCGCACCAATCGATGGTCGACACCGATGTGCTCTCGCTGGCCGACCGACTGGTCTCGGACTTATCCGGCGGAGAACGGCAACGTGTCATGATCGCGCGAGCGCTCGCGCAAGAGCCGAAGATCCTTCTTCTTGACGAGCCGACGGCGTTTCTCGACATCAATCACCAGATCGAGATTTGTTCGCTCATCGCGAGGCTCAGGACAGAACGACGGCTGACGGTGGTGTTGGTGTCGCACGATCTGAATGTCGCGAGCCAGTATTGCGACCGGGTCTTGATGCTCAAGGACGGCGGGCTGTGCCGTATCGGTTCGCCGGAGGAGACCATTCGACCTGATGTGCTTCGGATGGTCTATGGATGTGACGTGGTCGTCGACGCCCATCCCCAAACGGGCAGGCCACGTGTGACGATGCCGATGAGTATCGTTCGACAGTAGAAGACAGCCAGGGTTCTGTTCCCGGCCCGGCTGTGCGTGACAAGGGGGGCGGTCCATTTTCCATTTAAGAAAGGGCGTTTTGGAGAAGCGACGCGGGTGACGGGGAAGATGGTGCAAATCCATCACGGTGCCGCCACTGTAAGCGGGGAGTAATTCTGCATTGAGCCACTGTGTGCCTGGCACACGGGAAGGCGCAGAAACACGACGATCCGCAAGTCAGGAGACCCATTCCGCAGTTGATTCGACTCAACCCTTCGAGCACAAGGGAGATCGTTATGATGTGGTTTCTTCGTTCTAGTCGTGTGTGGTGGTGTCTGCTGCTCCTGTTTGTCCTGAGCTCTCCCGTTCATGCTGCCCCAGACATCGAAGTGGCGTCCGCCGACCAAATGGACACCATTGAGACGCGGGAAGTCGTGGTCAGTGCGACGAAAACGCCTCTCCCAATCGAACAAGTCACGAGCGCGGTTGAGGTCATCACAGGAGAGGAATTAGAACGCAAGAAAATCAAGACCGTCATTGACGGGTTGCGGCTTGCGCAGGGCGTCTTCGCAAGCTCAAGTGGTGGTCCCGGCACTGAAGCCACTGTAAAGATGCGGGGAGCCTTTGCCAGACACACACTCGTGTTGATTGACGGAGTCATCGTCAATAGTCCAACGACGGGCACGTATGACTTTGCGAACTTAACGACGGAGAACATTGATCGTATCGAGATTCTCCGTGGGGCGCAAAGTATGCTGTATGGATCCGATGCCGTCGGCGGGGTCATCAATATTTACACCAAAAAAGGAGCTGGCAAACCCACTGCGAGCACCTTCATGGAATATGGCTCCTTTGCAAGCCTGCGTGAAGGCGCTTCGGCATCCGGCGCGAAGGGACCGTTCGACTTTTCCGGATCGATCTCGCGTTGGGACACGAGCAGTTTTTCGGCGGTTAATTATCGCCGTGGGGCGTTTGAGCGGGACGGATATCATAACTGGCAGGGTTCTGGAAAGCTCGGTGTCTCACTGCCCAAGGACGGACGGTTGGAGTTCAACGCTCGCTGGTATAACTCGGATGTCAGCTTCGACGGATTTGCGGATAGCGGCACGCCTGCTGACGTGTTCGGTGCGAGACAATCGAATCGTAATCTAACTCTCAGCGCCTCCTACGAACAACCATTGACGTCGTGGTGGACGCAGAAACTCACTGTGGCCCAGGCCAATGAACGATTGCAAAGTGTGAGCGGAAATGCCGGGTATAATCTTAATACCAAGCAATTTATCACTGCCAATCCCAATTCCTGTTTTCCTAATTTTGGCACCTGTTTTTCCCCATTTTCGAGCGATCTGGAAGTATTGAACCGTCGACTTGAATGGCAGCATAATTTTCAGGTGGGTAAGCCGCTGCTGATAACCGGCGGCTATCAGTTTCGAGAAGAGCAGGGTGATGCATCGGGGTTCTTCGGCGCGGCGCAGCCGACTAAACTCATCTCGTCGAATGCCGGATATGCCCAGGCGCAGCTGAATCTCTGGGATCGCCTATTCGTGACGGGCGGAGTCCGCCAGGATAGTTACAATGTGTTCGGCGATGCCACCACTTATCGGGCAACTGCAGGCTATCTGGTGAAGGAGACCGGCACCAAGTTTCGAGCCAGCTATGCTACCGGGTTCAAGGCCCCGACGATGAATGATCTCTTCTTCCAAGGGTTTGGTAATCCCAATCTGAAACCGGAAAAGAGCAAGAGCATGGATGTCGGAGTCGATCAGAGTCTGTTCCAGGGGCGCGTGCAACTCAACGCGGGCTATTTCTGGAACCGGTTTCGGGATCTCATCCAATTTGCCTCCAGTTTCACTCCGCTATGTCCCGCGTCCTCGTTCGGATTCTGCCCCATCAATGTTGCGGACGCGAGGTCGCAGGGGTGGGAACTGGGATTCAAAGCCACAATTATGAAGGGATTGGATGTGCGAGGAC
>JANYAJ010000134.1 GCA_025361385.1 Nitrospira sp. | reverse complement strand
GTCCTTCTTGGCCGTGACGATCGTCACGTTCGCCGTCATCCCTGGTTTGAGCTTGAGCTCCCGATTGTCCACGGTGATCACGACATCATAGGTCACCACGTTCTGGATGTTGATGGGCGCATTGCGCACCTGCGTCACGGTGCCTTCGAAAAATTGCTTGGGATAGGCATCCACGCGGAAGCTGGACGGCTTGCCCTCCCCAACTCCGCCGATGTCTGATTCGCTGACGTTGGCATTCACTTGCATCTGTGTCAGGTCCTGGGCGATCACGAAGAGCGTCGGCGTTTGGAAGCTGGCGGCGACGGTCTGGCCGACATCGACGTTGCGGGATACGACAATGCCGTTGACCGGGGAAGAGATCGTCGTATAGCCAAGATCGAGTTCGGCTGAATCCAACGCAGCCTTCGCTTGATCCACCTGCGCCTGTGCGACCTCGACTTGGGCCTGGGCGTCGCGGAAGTTGGTGGCGGCGAGATCGAGGTCCGATTGGGACACGAATTGTTGCCGGAGCAGAGTCGTCATGCGATCGAGTTCGAGTCTTCGCTGTTTCGTCAGATTCTTCGATTTTGCCAGATTGCCACGCCCGCTCTTGAGCGATGCGCGGGCTTGACTGACCCTCGCTTGGAACGGCTGCTGATCGATCCTGGCTAGGACCTGGCCCTTTGCGACCACGGAATTGAAATCCACCATCAGTTGGGAAATGGTGCCGGAGACTTGGCTGCCCACCTGCACCGACGCGACCGGATTGACTGTACCGGTGGCGGTGACGATCGCCGTGATGGGGCCTCGATCGACCAGCGCGGTCTTGTAGTGGACGGCCGGCGGGCCGGCGGTCCACCAATACCAGATTCCTGCCCCGATCACTGCGACGAGGGTTACGGTTCCGATGAGCCAGGGGCGGCGGAGCCCGGCCTGAGATGAAGGGCGCAGCGGCAGGGAGGCAGTGAGGCCAGGCGCGCGATCGGAGGACGCATTCGACGAATGGAGAGTCGGGATCGAGGACGATCCGGGAGGAATGATCTCCGTGACAGGAACTTCACGAATCGGGTCTTGGGGGTTGTCGGTCATCGTGTGCCTGCTAGTGGCTTGACGGCGATCGCCCGATTGGGTGGAAACCGGCGCACGATGATCTTACGGCCTTCCTCTGCGAATAGCAGCACCAGCGCGCCCAGCGCGAGTGGCCCGAAGATCCAGACAGGCAAGGGGCTGGTTCCAAAGATCTCGTTGCCCCAGGGGGTATAGATGATGAGCGCCAGGACGATGAGTTCTGTCGCAATTCCCCAGAGGATTAATGGATTGCTGAACCAGCCGAGTTGCGCGAGCGGCACGCGGTCTGAGCGGCAGGCGAATACGTTCGCGACCTGTGCGACGACGATGCCGGCGAAGGTGGCGGCGGTTGCCTGTTTATAGAGGGGACTGGACCAGTCGAGCGGCATGCCCCAGGTCCATCCCTCTGTCAGGAGCAAGAGAAAGAATGCGCCCATGGCGATTCCGGCTTCGATCAGGCCCAAGAAGAGATAGGCGCGTAGGAGCAGCGGAAGGTTCATCAACCGTTCCGTGCGTGGGCGCGGTGGAATGGCCATGATGCCGGCATCGGGTTTTTCCGCACCCAGGGCCAAGGCTGGAACCATGTCGGTGCCCAGATCCACGGCGAGGATTTGCGGGATCGTCAGCGCCAGCGGGATTCCGAACAGGCCCCATGCAAGATAGGGAACCACTTCACCCACGTTGCTCGACAGCACGTAGGTGGAAAATTTTCGAATGTTGGCGTAGACAGCCCGGCCCTCTTCAATGGCATTGACGATGGTCGCAAAATTGTCGTCCAGCAAAATCATGTCCGCCGTCTCTTTCGCCACGTCGGTTCCGGCAATGCCCATCGCAATACCGATATCGGCTTTCTTGATCGCCGGGGCGTCGTTCACCCCGTCGCCGGTGACAGCCACTACTTCGCCCATATCTTTCAGTACCGACACCACGCGCATCTTGTGTCGCGGGGCCATACGCGCGAAGACCGGCTCTGGCTCGCCGGGATTGGTGGGCGTGAGGAGCCGACGCAGCGCCTCGTCGCTTATCGTTTCGACCTGGTGCCCTTCGATCACGGGACAAAATCCATCGGGCTCAGTCCTGGATTCTTTCGGTGCCAGCCCGATCTGACGTGCGATGGCCAGGGCCGTGAGCGGATGATCGCCGGTAATCATGATGGTGCGCACGCCGGCTTGGCGGCAGCGCGCGATGGCCTCCGGCACTTCCTGGCGCGGGGGATCTATCATCGCTACGAGGCCGAGGAAGGTGAGGTCCTGTTCCACCCGGTCGATATCCAATTTTTCGACACCCGATTCAATGTCACGCATGGCCACTGCCAGGACTCGATAGGCCTGCTGCGCGAAGGTCTGGCTTTGCGCCATGATGCGCTGGCGGTCCTCCTGACTCATGGGCGATAGCGCACCTTGGTGACGTATCTGATTGCAGAGAGGCATGAGCGATTCCGGCGCGCCCTTCACGAAGGCCACGAGCCGGCCCTCACGCCAATGGAGGGTGGACATGCGCTTCCG
>JANYAJ010000315.1 GCA_025361385.1 Nitrospira sp. | reverse complement strand
ACCCGAGGCCCTTGCCGGTCTTGAACCGCTGTTCGATTTTGGGATTGGCTGAAAATGTGGCCGCAATGACCTGAAAGGCGCCGGGGAGAAAACAGGGACTGCTTTCATCGGCGAGTGCCATCGCCTGTTCTTCAGGGAGCTGGTACCGACCGGTTCCGGCGTCATAGGTCACGTATCCACCTGCTGCCTGATTGCCCAGCCACTCACGGACGTACCGTTCGGCTGTCTTGGTTGTCTTTGCGAGTTGAGCCGGCGTGACGGGGCCCGCCTTCGCCATGGCTTTGTAGAGACCGAGCCTGTCGCCAAGGAGCACCATGTTGGCGCTCAGCGCGGCCCCAATGTCCCCGACGGCTTTACCCATGAATGCATTCAGTTTGTCTGGATCGACCGCCATGATGCACCTCCCGTTGGAGTCATTCGCGCATTCTTTGCCAGTTACTCGCGGCTGTCAAGCTGGAACGAATGGAGTAGAATACGGCATTGAACAGGAGCCGGAGGGGGCGAAGGAGGCATCGAGCATGAAAGACTATTGTGTGAAGCAGGGCTCACAACTCAAGTTGGACAAATGTGACCCCGACGGCACCGGGGAGTACAAGAAAACTGATCAAGGCAAAGAAAAGGCGAAGGCCGTCACGATCCAGTTGACCGGAAGGCTGGAAAAGCTGCAGGAACGCCTCTATGCCAACGGCAACCGCTCGGTGCTTATCGTGCTGCAGGGGATGGATTCCAGTGGCAAGGACGGGACGATCAAACACGTCATGTCTGGTGTGAATCCGCAGGGCTGCAAGGTGGCGACGTTCAAGGCCCCTTCCAATAGCGAACTCGCCCATGACTTTCTCTGGCGCGTCCATCACGAGGTGCCGGCGAAAGGACAGATCGGGATCTTCAATCGATCGCACTACGAAGACGTGCTGATCACGCGGGTCCACAAGATGATTTCAGCCAAAGTGGCGGCTCAACGATTAAACCAGATCAAGGAGTTTGAAGAACTGCTGGCTGAGAACGGCACCACCATCCTCAAATTCTTTCTGCACATCTCCAAAGAAGAGCAGAAAGTGCGGTTGGAAGCGCGCATCCGCGATCCGGAGAAACGCTGGAAGTTCAGCGAGGGGGATCTGGAAGAACGGAAGCTCTGGGCCGACTACATGGCGGCGTTTGAAGAGGTACTCTCGGCCACCAGCACGCAGCATGCGCCCTGGTATATCGTACCCGCCAATCGGAAATGGTATCGCAATCTCGTGGTCGCTGATCGTGTGGTTGCAGCGTTGGAAGATATGAAACTGAAGACACCGCCCCCTCATGCAAATATCGATTTCGACAGATTGAAGATTGTGTGACGAGTCATTTTTCGCGTGGGTATGCTTTATGCTCAACGAAACAGTGACGTGAAAATTTATTTCTTTCTTTTCTGTTTTCCCCGTTGACACGATTTTCTAATGGGCGTAAGAGGGAAGTACGGCCCATTCATTCGATCTGAGGGACCGGGCAGACCGCGCGGCTGTCAACGGGTTCCCCGCACACTTTCTCAAGAGAGGAGGGTAGCGATGGACGATCTTACTCCACCTGACCACATAGGCCCGCCGACTCGAGGGCGGGTTTCTGATCGATCGTGTTAGCCGGTTCTCCACTGGCTGTGCCGTAACGGCACCAAAGACCAATAGGTTATGAGCCTGACTCTATCATGGAGAACTTGATGCTGGCGCGAGGAACACAAGTGCCGGGGATGAATTCGTTCTCCCGCGATCAGGTACCGAAAATTCTCGATGTCGCGTGGGTCTCTGTTTTTGCCGGGCCGAGACAATTACACAGCTGAACCGGCGTCCTAAGCGCCATAGAACGGGCGACCTCCTACCTAGTGCAGGGTCGCCCGTTCCATTTCTAGCAGGCTGTTGAAAAAGTCTCCCAGCATCGTTCTCGCATCGTTCAGATCCTCAACGGAGACCTAGCCGCCTCACCACTCTACGGCGCACACAGACGTGGTGCTCCTTATTCGTCGCACCGTGCGCCCCAGAGGGTACGCCTCCGGTCTTCACTCGCTGCGGACTTGGCCGGACAGCCTTTTTGAACAGCCTGCTGATTTTCCCGGTGTAGGTGAGCCCAGTTGGATTGAGGTGGATGATCGGGATGGAAATTTTACGGGCTTGGTCAGGATTCATGCTGGTGGTGATTGTCAGCCCTCCGCCAGTAGTAATAGAACGGAAGGCCGCTCAGGACGGTGGCAGCGCCGTAGAGCGATTCAGCCGGTTGTTCGAGCATACTGGAGATGACCAGGGCGGCAGCACCACAGACGAGCGTGATCGGGAGGAATGGATAGAGTGGAGCCTGGTACTGCTGGATGCTTACGGGGCCTGCTCGGCGAAGATGAAAGATTGTGGAGAGGGTCAAGGCCATGAAGAACGAGAGTACAAGGCCACTATAGACGAGGAGCTGTTCGAACGTTCCACTCATAATGAGCAGCGAGGCCCAGAGGCTTTGAAAGACAATTGCCCGAGCCGGCACTGCGGTGCGTGGATGGAGTTTGGCGAGCCAGGGAGTAATCATGCCGTCCTGTGCCATCGCCCAATAGACACGGGGCCCTGCCCAGGTTATGGCGCTGACGGCTCCAGCAATGGAGAGGCAGAGAATGGCGGCGACTATTCGTCCGCTCTGTGGCCCCCACAAGGCTGCAGCGGCCTCTCCGCGACCGGCACAATAGGTCCTTGAGCCAACTCCGCGATCGAGAGCGCCGACAGGTAGACGACTTTCAGCAGCAGATACATCACACCGACGAAGGCTGTGCCCCCTCATGATTTTGGGCAAGGTCCGTTGAGGGTCAACGATGTCGCTGGCAATGTAGCCCGCCACGTTCCAGCCGAGATAGCAGTAGGTCACGATGACCAGCGCGATAGCGGCAGCTCCAAACGTCGGCTGTAGTAGGGCTGGCCTCTCAAGGAGGCCGATTCCGTGGTCTGCCATCGCCCATAACCCGCCGAGGATCAATCCCCAATGGCGACGACTTTTGTGGTGGTGAGCAAGAGCTGCACGCGGCCGTCGGTTCCCACGCCTTGGCAATGCAAGAAGGTCGCCATCCAGAGCAGCGCGAGCGATAGACCCTTTGCCAGCCATCCCTGCTCATCCACGATCGGTATCACTCTTAATGCATAGGACGAAAAACTGATAGCTGAGGCTGCGACTGCGGCCCCGAAGCCGATCGTAAAGGAGGTCCATCCACTGAGGAGTGCCACCAAAGGCCCATAGGCCTCTCGCAGGTAGACGTAATCCCCGCCGGCATGTGGGAGGCGCGACCCCAGTTCGCCATAGATCATCGCACCGCCGACGGCGACTAATGCTCCCATGAACCATAAAGAGGAGAGTCAGCATCGGATCGCCGAGATCCCGGGCCATGATGCCGGTCGTCGTGAAGATGCCGCCCCCGACGATATTGCTGATGAGAACACAGGTAGCCGTGAACTAACCAATTTTTTGCATGGAGGATTTCTGTCCTGGTTCCTTATTTGAAGGGTGGTCCATGGCAACTTGTACCATTGTTCCCTAGCACAGTGAGCGATGCCTGGTGAAGCAAGCCCGTAGAGTTTTCTGGTTTCCCGTTTTCCCCACCTTGCCCTTCCTGCCGAAGCCCCTTTAGTATATCGTGTTTGGAGTGAATGACTGGGGGAATGGATTCCCTTATCTGGAGGTGGTGTCATGGGTCTTGCCGACAACAAATGCATCCCTTGCCGTGGTGGTGTGCCGCCGGTCCAGGCAGATCGCGCGCAGGCTCTACTGAAAGAACTCGGGCGGGGCTGGTTGATGAACCAGGCCGGCCATCTTGAGCGTTTGTATACGTTTAAGGATTTCGCTCAGGCCTTGGTCTACGTGAACAAGGTGGGTGCCGTCGCGGAAGCGGAAGGCCACCATCCC
>JANYAJ010000105.1 GCA_025361385.1 Nitrospira sp. | reverse complement strand
CTTTCTCATACCATTGTCGCGCCCTCGCATAATCCTGCGGGACGCCCTGTCCATGGGCATACATTTCACCAAGGGTGTAGAGCGCATTCGCTCTTCCCTGCGCGGCGGCTTGTTCGTACCACTGCCGCGCCATCGTGTAATCCTGGGGCACCCCATGCCCATTGGCATAGAGCAGCCCGAGGTTGAACTGTGCTGCCGCGTGATTCTGGGCGGCGGCTTGCTCGTACCACTGCCGCGCGACCGCGTAATCCTGCGGCACCCCATCCCCGAGGTCATACAGCAGTCCGAGGTTGTTCTGCGCCAACGCGTTGCCTTGGGCTGCCCGTGTGCGCAGCATTTGCAGTTCTTCTGCTGAAATGTTGATCGGTGGGGATGCTGATGCATGTCCAGAGGGGAGAACGAGTGCAGCCAGGAGAATTATGACGGAAAGGGTGCGCATAGTGGGAAGTATGCGCGCGAAGTCCTGAGAGCGTCAATGACACAATGGGGGGGCATGGACTGTGACCTGCCCGGGCAAATTCGGTCCAGGGTGAATGATAGACTGGACCGCAACCAAGGGAGGTCAGGGTCATGCCCAAGAAACGGTACACGCCCGAAGAGATCATTCAACATCTGCGAACGGTCGAGCTGGAGACCAGCAAAGGGCTGGCGGTACTTGACGCCTGTCGGAAGCTCGGCATCACCGAGCAAACCTACTATCGCTGGAAGAAAGAATACGGTGGGCTGCGCGTGGATCAAGCCAAGCGGCTGAAGGGGCTGGAGCAGGAGAATCTGCGCCTCAAGCGGATTGTCGCCGACCAAGCGCTGGATCTCTCGATCCTCAAGGAGGTCGCCTCGGGAAACTTCTGAGCCCGGCCCGCAAGCGCGAGGCCGTGGGGCACGCCGTCACCGTGCTCCATGTGTCCGAGCGTCGAGCGTGTCGGGCGATCGGCCAGATCCGGTCCTCCTCTCGGTACGTGCCACGGCCCGATCCGTTTCGAGAGCGGTTGTGCGAGCGGATCATCGCGCTTGCGAAGGAGTATGGGCGGTATGGGTACAGAACGGTGACGGATATGCTACGGCTCGAGGGCTGGGACGTGAGCAAAGATCGCGTGTACACAATTTGGCGGTGCGAAGGCCTCAAAGTGCCCACGACGCAACCGAAGCGAGCCAGACTCTGGCGCGCTGATGGGTCGTGCCTCCGGTTGCGGCCCGCCTACCGCCATCACGTCTGGTCGTATGACTTCGTGGCGGATCGGACGCACGACGGCCGGCCCTTTCGGATTCTGAACATCATCGACGAATATACGAGAGAGTGTCTGGCCTCGTATGTCGCCCGACGGATCCGATCCCAAGACGTGATCCTGGTGCTGGCCGATCTGTTTTTGAGACACGGGCGACCTGCCCACATTCGGTCAGACAACGGTCCAGAGTTCATTGCCAGGAACCTGAAGACCTGGCTCAAGAACGTGCTGGACGTTGAGCCGCTGTATATAGAACCAGGCTCGCCCTGGGAGAATGGCTACTGCGAATCGTTCAACGGGAAGATGCGTGATCAGCTGCTCAACGGGGAGTTGTTCTACACGCTGAAAGAAGCCCAAATCATCATCGAACGATGGAGGACTCACTACAACACGGTCCGGCCACACAGCAGCCTTGGGGGTAAGCCACCTGCCCCCGAAGCCATCCAGCTTGCGAGCTGAGGACTAACATGGTAGGTGGTACAAAAACTCCCGGCTGGTCAGTGCGACCTCTTAGGTTCCGCATGATCATTCTCCTGGTGGTGAATTTCCTGCATTCAAAGCCCATTGCGTCTTGCGATGCGTTTATACTTCGCGAGTGGGTCAATTGCATAATACTTAGCGCGGTCGGCTTAACCACCTGTTAAGTTGTTGACTGCGTACAATGGCGGACAGGGTTCCTATGGTTTCGGCGCTCTAAGAATCCCTATCGGTCCTGCCCCCGCTCCTCCGTTTGGATTCCCGATCAGATAAACATTCGTTGCGTCAGCTGCAAGCGTGTTGGCGTTGTACACAGTCCCAGAGGGATTCGCCAGATCTGTGACGCACAATCCCTTTGTAATTGCGCCCCCTGTCTTTGCCATCTTTACGATGGCACCGGGACCCCCATTAACGGAGTTATTTAGATCGCCCGAGTAATAGAGAAAGGTACCATCCGTTGCAAGACCGTGCGGGTTTTGGATGTTGTTTGCAAGATATGTCGGATTCCCGCCGGCAAGGGGAACAGAAAATACTCTGCCGGGATTAGTCGTTTCGGCCCCAAACAGGAAGGTGCTGTCAACGATAAAATCAAAGACGATG
>JANYAJ010000056.1 GCA_025361385.1 Nitrospira sp. | reverse complement strand
GCATCTCCTGGGTTTCACGAATGCCTCCGATCACCGATCCGGCGATCCGGCGGCGATGTAGAATCAGGGGAAATGGCTCTAGCAGCGTCGGTTTATCCGGCGCCCCCACGAGAATCATGGTCCCGTCGGTTTTGAGCAAGTTCACATAGTCGTTATAGTTATGCGGGGCTGAGACGGTATCGAGAATGAAATCAAAGTGCCGCTGTAGTCGTGAGAAGGTCTTGGGGTCTGATGTCAGGGCAAAGTCTGCAGCGCCTAACCGTGCGGCATCGTTTCGCTTCCGTTCAGAGGTGCTCAAGACGGTGACGTCGGTTCCGAGCGCCTTGCCGATCTTGACCGCCATATGGCCTAATCCACCCAATCCCACCACGGCAAGCTTGTGATACTTACCGACGCCCCAGTGACGAAGCGGGGAGTATGTCGTAATGCCAGCACACAAGAGTGGGGCGGCTCCGGCAGGGGACAAGCTTGAGGGAATCTGTAGCACATACTGTTCATTCACGACGATCTGTGAGGAGTACCCACCTTGGGTAACCTGGCCGTTTTTGTCCAGGCCGCTGTAGGTGAAGAGCATGCCATCGTCGCAGTATTGCTCCGATCCTTCTCGACAGGGGCCACAGGTACGGCAGGAATCCACAAAACAGCCGACGCCAGCCGTTTCACCCACATGGAACCGCGTGACCATGCTCCCGACCTGCGAGATCGTGCCGACAATTTCATGGCCCGGCACCATGGGGAATATCGAGCCGCCCCATTCGTCACGGGCTTGATGGATGTCTGAATGGCAGATACCGCAATGGGTGATCGCGATGAGAACGTCATGGGGGCCTACGCTTCGTCGCTCAAAAGTAAAGGGTTGTAGGGCCGCCTTGGCGGTCAATGCGGCGTAGCCGATAGTTGGCAACATGATGGAGCTCCTTGTGAGAGGCCTCGTTCGACCGTGACCATAGCAAGATGCCGTGGGCTTGCCAACTAGGAAACAGGTGAACGAGCGCGGCATTAACCAGCGTCTCGCGGCCAGAGGCGTTATGGAGGTGGGGTTACCGAATGTGCGCTACGGGAAGAGGGAAGACCGTTCGACAGACTATGTGTCCTCACAGTTGTTCTATATCTCTGTGTCGTCCTCTTCCTCCAACGAGTCGAGAATCGAGCTGTCCATCGTGAGGGTGGGGCCTGGTATGCGATAACGATCCGCTGCCCAGGCGCCGAGGTCGATCAATTGGCATCGTTCAGAGCAGAAGGGGCGCCAGGTATTGCCTTCCCACGTGGTGGGTTGGTGACAGAGGGGGCAGGTCATGTCCGGCAGTATATCATGCCGAATCTGAGAATCGGTCAACGGTTAACTCAGCTGGATCTGGGGCGGGGTGGTGATTTGCAGTAATCGGTGCAAGCGGCGCTGATCGATTTCCGAGAGACCGAGAAATTCGACGCCAAACTCCCCGCCTTCACTCCAACGCACTGCGGCGGACTCGATCGTGATCGGTGAGCCTAAATCGGTGGCTCTGATGAGGATCCGCACGGCTGAACCGCGCTGAACCGACGACATGCTGGTGACGGCGCATCCTCTGGTCGATAGATCGAACATCGTGCCTTCGCGGATTTCTGTTTTATTGGTGCTGGAGAAGAAGACCTGCATATCAACGGGGACTCGTGGATATTCGCGGCACTCAATCATGCGGGCCTCCTTCCGGTCTGTGGTTCCTCATCACGGTTGCCAGGATCTACTTAGGCTAGTGTAGCAAGCCCAGACTTGGGGTAAAGCAAATCATGGAAATGTGATGGCCGATGGTCCGAGGGAGGGCTTTCACGAAGGGGGACAATTGCTTGCCTGTTACCGAGATGGTTGCGCTTTTTCGATCTTGGCCCAGGCATCTTTCAGCGACACCGTGCGATTAAAGATCGGTGCCTCAGCCGTTGAGTCTAGGTCGGTACAGAAGTATCCAAGTCGCTCGAATTGGTATCGAGTGCCTGGCGTTGTTTGTCGCAAACTTGGCTCAACGAGGCAGTTTGTGATTCGCTCCAATGAAGCGGGGTTCAGATAGGTCGTCCAGTCATGATCTGGCGGCACTTTTGCCAGATCGGTCACTAACAAAGAGTTATAGAGGCGAACTTCGGCGTTCACGGCATGGGCTGCGGAGACCCAATGGATGGTGGCTTTGACTTTGCGTTGATCCTGGGAGGCACCGCTCATGGTGGTGGGGTCGTAAGTGCAATGGAGTTCAGTGATCTCGCCGGTCTGCGGATCTTTCGTCACCCCGACGCATTTGATGATGTAGGCGTACCGGAGCCGTACTTCGCGTCCTGGCGCGAGCCGAAAAAATTGCTTGGGTGGATCTTCACGGAAATCGTCTTGCTCAATATAGA